>JBOFHN010000064.1:0-6670 GCA_051649665.1 Culicoidibacterales bacterium | reverse complement strand
AAGGAAATGAAAGAAGCAGCTAAATTACTTGATTTTGAAACAGCAGCAGAGTTGCGAGATGTCCTCATTGAATTAAAAGGAATGTAGGTATTGTGAAATTGTTTTGACTTCAAAATACTGGAATAATATGATATAATATAGTCCAAGGAAGTGAAGAAATGCAGAATTTAGATTATCGAACAACACTTGTTGTACTAACTTTATTTGTAACTTTATTTGCAATGTTTGCAGTTACTTTTTATTTTTACCGTTTTCGAATTAAGCGTCAAGCGAATGCGATATTACAGAACTATTATGATAGTGCTATTTTATCATTTGATGAATATGCAAATGGAAAACAAGTGAGTGCAGCGATGTTTCAAGCATTGAGTGAGGCAGCAAAACTTCGAACTACAAACACTGATTCGTTAGAAATTATGAACGAGATGCAAAAAACATACAATATTTTCATACCCGATCAAGTCATTGAGAAAGTTTTTTTTAGTTATAATTTAAATATGCTTGTTGCAGAATATGATAAATATTTAAAGAGTCATGTTCCAATCTCGCAAATTGAAACGATGCTTAAAGAAGCGTATGTATTAAAATATAGTCAACCGCTGAATTTATTCATTCGTCATCTTGTGAGAAGTCATAACCGTTTTGATTTGCAACGTTATTTTCCAAAGGTCATTGAGAAAATCAAATCAGAAATTCCTTTAACAGAGGTGATTGATTATATTACAGATGAATTAAACATTGAAATGACAGAAACGGAATTATATAATAGTTTAAATCAAATGATGTATGAAGAGGCACTTCGTGAAGGTGAAATTATTTCTGAGAAGTATTCACGAGGTGAAATTTCTTCAATTACGGAAGAGTTAACTCGTTTAAATCATAAATATTTGAGCTATGGATTTAATGTTCAAATTACACGTGCAGATGTAGATGAAATATATAATATTGAAGTTGAGCGTAAAACAAGAGCAATTGAAGATTTTGAAAACCTTATTCAAGAGCTTGAGCAAGAACTTGCAGAACAGAAATTCATGATATCAGAAAAATTAAATCGTTATGAACAAACTTTTGATGTGTATAGAACAAAGACTTACGAACAAAAAGAAATCTATGACGAGAAAATTAAGCGTCTTGAAAATGAAATGAGTAAAGTAACTGTTGAATTGATGGAATATAAAGAAGCGGAAAAGTTGCGAATTGAAAAAGAGCTGAATCGTGTGATTGAAGAATTACGAGAAAAAATAAACGAACAAGTTTAAAAATTAATGATGATGAAAAGGAGAGGTATCCTGATGAAAAGGACACGAAATATAGCGATTGTTTCTAGTGTGTTATTAACTGTACAATCAGGTGTTTTCGGATTGTTACTACTATGGTTTAATCGTTTTTCACCATCTGTTTTTTATCATATTTCAAAATTACCATTTCGAATCTTAGTACTTTATCTAGGCTTTATGCTTGGAATTACATGTATTTATACAGCATGGAATTACTTAAAGCCAGGATTTGTTGCTTCAACTTTTTTTATGTTAGTTGGATTGTTGGGGCTTGTTAATGCAATTCAGATTCCAAATATCATTTTTCTTATCTACACGATGCTCTTATCATTTGGTTTTATTTATGTAGGTGTAGTTGGACACTATTATCGTCAGATGAATTCAAGACTATTCAAGGAGAAACGATATGCAAAGCGTAAAACAAAAAGGCAACATAAAAATAAAGCAATTTCACCCAGATAAACAATTAAATATTTGTGTTCCAGGTAGTAAAAGTATGACAAATAGGGCACTCATCATGGCGGCTATGTCTAAAGGAAAGAGCCGCCTTTTTAATGTTTTAATGAGTGATGATTCAGTACACTGCCTTTTATTGTTGCAAAAAATGGGTGTCGAAATTAAATATTTAGATGAAACAACAATTGAATTAACATCGCCAGGTATTCATGAATTACAATCCGATGAGATACTTTACATTGGATCAGCGGGTACGACTGCACGATTTTTACCTGGTTTATTAGCTGCTTCTCAATCTGGATATTTGTTTAGATTAGATGCAAGTGAACAGCTGAAAGTAAGACCGATTCAACCACTTTTGGAAAAATTGGAGTACCTTGGAGCAAATATTAGATATACTGAAGCATGTTATATGTTTCCTCTTGAAATAGTTGGAACAAGCATTCGCGGTGGAGAAATCGAGATGGAAGGTAATGTATCAAGTCAGTTTATTAGTGGTTTGTTGATGACTGCACCGTACTTTGAACAGGGATTAAAAATAAAAATGACGACACCCATTGTGCAATCACAATATGTTCAAATTACAATTGATATGATGCGTCACTTTGGAGTTGATGTTGAAGTAGATAATGCGTATACCACTTTTTATGTAGCTCCACAATCAGGTTACCAAGCAAGAGAATATATAATTGAAAATGATATTTCGACAGCTGGTTATTTTTTTGCGATGGGACTTTTACTTGACACTGAAATTAATATGACTGTGAACAAAGAAACATTACAACCAGATATAGAATTACTTTCTATATTAGAGAAACTCGGAGCACAAGTACACTGGGAGCAAAATCATGTAAAAGTGAGCAACGCAGGAAAGATTAAAGGGAACCAATCGTTTGATTTAACGAAATGTTCAGATCAAGCACTGACAGTTGGGGTTATTGCTGCGTTTGCTGATGGACCAATCCAACTCTGTGGAATTGGTCATATACGTCACCATGAATCAAATCGATTGCAGGTATTACATGATAATTTAGTACTGCTTGGAATTGATTCTGAAATACATGATGATGGAATAGTGATAATACCTGGTATTATTCAAAAAAACATTTCGATTCCAACACATGATGATCATCGAGTCGCGATGGCTTTTTCACTTGTTGGATTGAAAAATGGTGACATTATTATTGAAGATTATACGTGTACAAAAAAAACATTTCCGCAATATTTTCAATACTTGAAGGTATTGGGTGCAAATATTGAAGAATTTAAGGAGTAGTATTGAATGCAAATATTAGATGAAAGATTAGTTCAACAAACACAGGCACAGCTAAAACGCTTGAAAACAAGTTATATTGTAACGCTTGTTATAGGAGGCTTATTAGTTGCGCCTATTATAAATGTTATTTTAGGAAGTATGCTTGCAACAGCATTATTGAGTGGGTTGTTGATATACGTATTTAATGAGTTGAAAAAGCACTATCAGGATCGGCAATTATTTGTAGCGATTTGGCTTTCGATGGGCGCTTTTGTTTTAAATGTATTGCAAGTGAAATTTATGTCAAATACGCAAGGTAAGATAGAGGATGTGAATACAATCATTTATATTTTGATAGCAGTTGCTATCTATGGTTTGATTGTCACTGCATACATTCTTTTAATAAGTAGTTTTAATCGTTTTTCACAAGAATATAAATCATTTCAATTTATGATTCAATTCCCGAATACAGATCAACCACTTCCAAATATTCAACCAGCAAAAATTGATATATGTCATATTCATGAAGTTCGAGATGAAACGAAACTTCAAGTGTTTTCATTTATATTTCGCGCATTGATTGTAATTGCCATTTATTTTTTTGCAATGCACAATCGTATTGTAGGTGGGATTATTATTTTACCATTTCGTATGTTGATTTTCTCAATGAAATCAAGCCTTAACATGGATGATAAAACATTTGCTCTTTTTGCTCAAAGTTGGGCAAATGTATATTTACAATCAATTTATGTTGTGACATTTGCACTTGTTTTCTTAAAAGAAATTCGTTTAGGAATTAAGAAGTTAAAATGGCCGGTAGTATCACTTGTTTTTATAGGATACAGTCTTTCGCTTGTAGCTGTTTTTTTAGTAAACATACTGCTTCGATTATTTCATATTGAAATTCCACAATCTGCGAATCAGGCGAGTTTAATGGAGATGCAAAAAGTTGCGCCAATAGCGTTGTGTTTGGTTGCAGTAATACTTGCACCAATTACAGAGGAACTTGTATTTCGTCAAGGTATTGCCGAAGGGCTTTATCGCTTTACATCACTTTTGTTTAAAACACCAAGTAAACGAATGAAAGATATTTTGGTTGTGATTGCTATAGTTACATCAGGATTATTATTTGGATTCATTCATGTCATGGATCATGGAGACTATATTGCGATGATTCCATATGCTGTATCAGGTCTGGTTTATACAATTTTCTACTTTATTAGCGGAAGAAATGTGACTGTTACAATCGCTATTCATATGTTAAGTAATTTGATAGCTACAATTATTACCCTATAGCTGAAATTTATAAAATAAGAAAAAATGAAAAACTTTCTAATATACATAATTATGTACATTAGAAAGTTTTTTTATTGCATAAAACACATAAAGATGCAATAATATACAAGTAAATGTGAAATTTCCCCTTACAGAGCAAAGTGAACAATGAAAATATGGATTTTTAACATTGAAGAATTGTGAAGAGGTGTTTTATGAAAAAAATAAAAAAGATATTAGTTTTGAGTATTGTAAGTTTGCTCAGTTTAACAAGTTTTAATTTGTTTACTGGAATACAAACAGCTGATAAGGAAGTATCTAATGTGTATGCATCAGCTGTACAAAATAATGGAACGATGATGCAATACTTTGAATGGTATTTGCCAAATGATGGACAATTGTGGAATAAATTGAACAAAGAAGCAAAATCACTCAGTGATACAGGTATTACAGCATTGTGGATACCACCAGCGTATAAAGGATCAAGTCAAGATGATGTTGGTTATGGTGTATATGATATGTATGATCTTGGTGAGTTTAATCAGAAAGGAACAGTGCGTACAAAATATGGTACGAAAGCAGAATTAAAAGCGGCTATTGAAAGTGCGCATGCAAATGGAATGTCTGTATATGGTGATACTGTTATGAATCACCGTATGGGTGCTGATGGAGTAGAACAAGCACCAGCAGTTGAAGTGAATAGTTCGAATCGAAATCAGGTACAATCAGGAAAATATGATGTTGGTGCATGGACATCGTTTACATTTCCCGGTCGAAAAACTGATCCTGGAAAATCAACGAAGTTTGAATGGAAATGGTGGCATTTTGATGGTGTTGATTATAATAACAACAATGGACAAAATAAAATTTTCCGATTTGATTCGACAGGAAAAAGTTGGGATTGGGAAGTTGACTCAGAAAATGGAAATTATGACTATTTAATGGGTGCAGATTTAGATTTTGACCATCCTGAGGTACAACAAGAAATGAAAGATTGGGGAGAGTGGTATCGTAAAGAACTTAATCTTGATGGATATCGACTTGACGCAGTAAAGCATATTCAATTTCAGTATTTACAAAATTGGACGAACTATCAACGCCAAAAGGCTGGGAAAAATTTGTTTACGGTAGGTGAGTATTGGTCGCCAGATTATAAAAAATTAGATAATTTCCAAAATAAAACAGGAAATGTAATGTCACTTTTTGATGCCCCACTCCATTATAATTTTCGTTCTGCATCAACAAGTGGTGGAGGATATGATTTAAGAGCTATTGAAGACAATACAATGATGAAATACAATGGAACAAAAGCTGTTACACTTGTGGATAATCATGATACACAAACTGGTCAAGCATTACAATCTGAAGTACTTGATTGGTTTAAACCACAAGCCTATAATTATATTTTATTACACCAATCAGGATACCCATCTGTATTCTATAAAGATTATTATAATAGTCAAGTAGGACCGATGGTACAGAAGTTGGTGAAAGCAAGAAAATTATATGCATATGGAACAGAGCACAACTATAATGCTACATCGGCGAATGCGAATACAGGTGATCTTGTTGGTTGGACAAGAGAAGGTGATGATGTACATCAAAATTCAGGGCTTGCATCACTTATTTCGGATAATGGATCCGCAGTACAATCAAAATGGATGGAAGTTGGAAAAAAACACGCTGGTGAAGTGTGGTATGACTATACAGGGAATATGAAAGAAACAGTTGTTATCAATGCTGATGGCTGGGGTGAATTTAAAGTAGCAGGAAGTTCACAATCAGTTTGGGTGAAACAGGCTGAAAATAATAAACCGCTAGTGTGTAAAGATAAACAAATAATTGATGGGGAATATCGTTTTTATGTAAATGATTGCGATAAAAAAGTTGTGACGTATGCACTTCAGTTTCACAGTTATGAAGAGAATGTAAGTGGTACAACAGAAGCAATAAAAGGGTATCAATATTATCCTAATACGGTTTACGATGGTGCAACTGACGAGCAGATTGATGGTACGATGCAAGAACATGTACTGTATGAATATGAAATGAATCAAGATGGAGTAAACAGCTCAAAACCAAGACATGGAATTGTGAAGTATGCTGCCAAATATAATGATGGTGGGTATATGAATGAAAATCCTGTTACGTGTTATGAATATTATAACCAAGCTGAATTTATGAAAAATAATAATCAGAAAATTTATCGTATTTTAAATTTAGATACAACAGGTAAAGTTCGTAATGAGATTCGTCGAAATGAAAATACGACAGTCCCTAATGTTGTTTTTGAATTTTTTAATCGATTACCATATGAAAAGGGTGCTGATTATTCTATAAATAACAACTTAAAGACAACATTTAAATTATTAAATGGTTTGGAAATTGCTTATGGTTACGGAAAACA
>JBOFHN010000063.1:0-5882 GCA_051649665.1 Culicoidibacterales bacterium | reverse complement strand
TAAAGTAAAATAAAAGATAGCAATACATTGATATATTAAATATAATAATCATGTAATGATATTTTGATAAACGAGGAGATTCTATGGGAAGTATACTTCAAAAAATTGCTTATGTTTCACGTGGTGATAGTACAGAAAGCGAGGTAGCTCGATTTTTACTTCATTATGAAGGTGATTTTCAATCACTGCATATAAAAGAGATTCAGGCTGCTTGCCACGTATCGATTGCAACTGCAACTCGACTTGCTAAAACATTAGGATATGAAGGATTTAGTGAGTTAAAATTTGATTTAGCACAAGAGCAAGAATATATTAAATATGAGCATAAACAATTTAATATACCAACGTATGTTGAGCAAGTAATGGATTCACTTAAACAAACATCAACAAATATTTCTATGAGTCATATTACAAGTCTTGTAAATGCAATTAAACAAAGTGATAAAATTGTTATCTTTGCTATAGGTGGAACACAGCTTGTTGCAAAAGATTTTCAATATAAATTAGCACGGCTTGGCTATTTTTGTAGTGCATTTTCAGATACACATATGCAATTCATAGATAGCACGCATGTCACAAGTAAGACACTTGCAATAGGAATTACATATTCAGGTTCAACTGTCGAAGTTGGTGTCAATATGAAAAAAGCAAAAGAAAATGGTGCGATAACAGCTTGTATCACAGGTAATAGTGAAGCTCTTGATTTTGAAACCGATTATTTAATTGAAATTTCATCTGGTGATTTTTTATCACGTAATGTATCACTTTCATCGCGAATTATGATGCTTGTTGTACTTGATATTATTTATCAAGATTTACTTACAACAGACATAAAGGAGGCGGATAGAACACTTGAAAAAACAAAATATAAAGGAGATTTTTACAGATGAACATAGAAAAATTAGATACAGAAAAAAGAAATACAAATTCATTGCATATTGATTCTATGAGTAGTATTGAAATTGCAACTTTAATTAATGATGAAGATCAAACAGTAGCGTATGCTGTGAAAGAAGTATTACCAGAAGTTGCACAAATTATCGATGCTGGAGTTGAGGTGATTGAAAATGGTGGAAAAATCTTTTATATTGGTGCTGGAACTTCAGGAAGACTTGGTGTACTTGATGCATCAGAATGTCCACCAACTTATGGTGTTCCAAGCACACTTATTCAAGGCCTAATCGCAGGTGGTGATGAAGCATTTTTAAAAGCAATTGAAGGAGCAGAAGATAATTTAGAATTAGCTATAATGGATTTAAATGAACGAAATCTAACAAGTGATGATATGGTTATTGGAATTGCTGCGAGTGGTAGGACACCGTATGTGATTGGAGGACTTAATTATGCTCATCATATTGGTGCCAAAACAGCTGCTATTTCGATGACGAAAAATGCTGAAATTTCTTCACCACAAAATATTAATGTTGAAGTTAATTGTGGTCCAGAAGTTGTAACAGGTTCAACAAGAATGAAGGCAGGAACAGCACAAAAAATGATATTAAATATGATTTCAACAGGAATTATGGTGCAAATAGGTAAAGTCTATGAAAACTTGATGGTTGATGTACAACCAACAAATGAAAAACTTGTTATGAGAATGCATCATATCGTTATGTCAGCTACGGATAAGAATTTTGATGAGGTACATGAAGTTCTTCAAAAAGTAAACAATGTTAAACAAGCCATTGTTATGTTAAAGTTTGATGTAAATAAAGAAATTGCTGAGAATTTATTATTGCAATGCAACGGTAAAATTTCAAAAATTAATAAGGAGATGATAGTATGAATACTCGAAATGAGCAACTAATTAAAGGATTAGGCGGTGTTGCGAACATTGCAGATATTCAAAATTGTGTAACACGATTACGTATTAAAGTCATTGATCAGACAAAAGTTAATTTAATTGAATTACAAGCTGTAGAAGGCGCGATGGGTGCAGTGGATGCTGGGAATCAAATACAAGTTATTTTTGGTCCAGGAGTACAGCAAATTAAAACAGCATTTGAGGAATATGTTAACCAAATTAAAGTAGCAGATATGTCATTAGATGATATTGCTAAAATTGAAAAACAAAAACAAAAAGTAGAAGCAGGGAATAAAACAGGAAAAGGATTCCAATCATTTATGAATAAATTTTCAGAAATTTTTGTACCGCTCATTCCTGGATTTATTGCGGCAGGTCTGCTTGCGGGATTTGGAACACTTTTCTCAACAATTGCACTACAAGTTTATGGTAAAAATGTACCTCTTTTTATTACACAAACAGTTGCATTTATGTCAATATTCAATAAAGGATTACTCTATTTTTTACCAATTTTGATTGGATATAATGCTTCAAAAGCATTTGGTGGAAGCGGAGTAGTTGGTGCTATTATTGGGTCGTTATTTCTTGTTGTCTATGGTGCACCAATTCTTGATGAAACAACTGGTAAAGCAACAGCAACTCTTATATCTGGTGTGACAAAGTTTTATAATGTATCTATTGAATCAAGAGGAGGTGTAGTTGGTGGTGGAATAATTGGGGTTCTTATATCTTCAATTATTTCAGGTTATGTTGAAGCATGGTTCCAAAAACATACATGGAAATCAATTGCGATATTTTGGCCTGCAACGATTACACTTATCGTTATGAGTATCTTTACATTCCTTGTTGTAATGCCAGTATCAAGTATTCTCTATGGTGGAATGACACAACTTTTCATTACATTAAATGGAAATCCATTTGGAGCAGCAGTACTATCAGGGTTATTTCTTACAGCAGTTCTTTTTGGAATTCATCAAGGATTTGTACCGGTTTATCAGGGACTTGTTTCAAAAGTTGGATATAATACACTTTTCCCTATATTGGCAATGGCAGGAGCATCACAAGTTGGAGCAGCAATTGCACTTTATGTAAAAGCAGATAAAGGTTCACAAGTTCGAAAAATGATACGAGGTGCAATTGTCCCAGGTTTCTTAGGAATTGGAGAACCACTTATTTATGGTATTACGCTCCCACGAGTTAAACCATTTGTTACAGCTTGTATTGGTGGTGCCTTAGGAGGGTTCTTTGTTGGAACGCTCGCATATTTCGGATTTGATTTTGGACTTAATACAGTTTTTGGTCCTTCTGGATTACTTGCACTGCCACTAATGACTTCAAAAAATGGTGTATTTGTAGGAATTGCTCTTTATTTTTTAAGTTTGTGTGTATCATATGTTGCAGGATTTATTGTAACGTATTTCTTCGGTACAAAAAAAGTGAATTTAGATTAGCACGAAATAATCATGTGATTGACAGAGTCATTAATAGTTAATGATTTAGTTTAAATTATGAATTAAAATATATAAAAAGTGTAGCAGTTATTTTGTTTTCAAAGTAACTACTACACTTTATTTTATATAGATATATTATTCAAATCTAACGCTGAAAAAAGGAATTTTTTAAACGCCTCAAGTCCTGTTGTATCCGCTGAATTATTGAGTTTGAAGACACCAGCATCTTCTAAAACAGCTATAAATTTTTCACCAATTTCATATTGAAGCATATTGAAAATTTGTGTTGAATCTTGAGAATTGATGGTGTTTGCATATTTCTCTTTGAGCATTGTGAACCATTTTGTATGGTGATTGAGTTCATCGGGAAGCGGTGTGTTATTGATATATGAATTTGTGAGTTCATCCATTTCAGTTAAAAGACGAGATGGAAGAATAGCGAGTCCTAGCACTTCAATTAAACCGATATTTTCTTTTTTTATGTGATGAAGCTCTTTATGTGGATGAAAGATACCATCAGGATAGAGTTCCGATGTTCGATTATTTCGTAATACAAGATCGAGTTCATATTTATCATTTTTGAAGCGAGCAATAGGTGTAATTGTGTTATGTGGTTCAAGTCCTGAATGTGAGATAATTTCAACTGAAGGGTCGCTGTAATTTTTCCATTTTTCAAAAATTGATTGTGCAACAGTTAAAAGTTCACTTTTATTATTACTAGTCAGGCGAATTACAGAAAGTGGCCAAGATAGTAATGCAATATTAACAGTGTTGAGTTGTGTTGAGTAGAGAATGCTAGCATTTTCCATTGGAAAGTTGTAATTCCCACCTTGAAAATGGTCATGAGATAAGATTGAACCACCTACAATTGGCAAATCAGCATTAGATCCGATAAAGTAATGTGGAAAAATATCAAGAAAATCGAACATTCGATGAAAAGTATCCAAGCTGATTTTCATAGGCAGGTGAGCGCTATTTAAAATGATACAGTGTTCATTATAGTAAACGTAAGGGGAGTATTGAAATCGCCACTGTTCATTATTTAATTGTAAGGAAATAGTACGAAGATTTTGCCGGGCAGGTTTATTTTGAGAACCTGAAAACCCCTCATTTTCAATACAAAGTAAGCATTCAGGATAAGATGAAGTGTCTTGAGTTAAGGCAAGTGCTATATCACGCGGATCTTTTTCAGGCTTTGAAAGATTGATTGTAATATCAATTTCACCATATTGTGTTTGATGTTTCCATTTCTGGTCACGAGCAATTCGATTGCGTCGTATGTAATTGATATCTTGGTTCCATGTGTAAAATGTATCTGTTGCCAAAGTAGGGGAAATACTGTAGTTCTTCCAAAATTGATTTTCAATAGTTGATGGAGAATCAGTAAAAACACCCATGATTTTTGTATCGAATAAATCACGTTGAGTAATTGTTTCCAGTGGAAAAATGTTTAGTCTATTAAGTTCGTTCAGCAAATCATCAAGAATTGTTTCCAGATTACGATTTGGCGTTGCTAATTCATATTGGAAAGTATTTATCTGGAGCACTTCGAGTACTTTGTTAATGTAAAAATATCGATCGCGTTCAGCTAGATTTAAAGTTTTCATCATTTTTTCAACAATTTCATTGATCAGTGTATTGAGTTTAGTATTCATTGTTTTCCCCTTTAAATAAATTATATAGTTTTTGATATTGACTTTGATTTAATAACTGTATTATTTATACAAGTATCTCTTGTATTAAGATTGATGTAATATGTTTTAATACTTTCATTTTGTTCAACTAATGTGAGTTTATAAACATCAGGCTGAATGAGTTGAATGTCCTGTATTTTGTTGCTTTGTGCGCTAAATGTTTTTTTCAGTAAACGATTTTGCCACGGTTGATAGTTGAGCAAATCATCAGAAGTAAAAAGTAAATCTCCGAGCAGTCCATTTACCTCAGCTAATAATTTACGTTCTTCAACAGAAAGTTGAATATTGTCATCGCGTAATAAGAAGACATCAGGATCATTCATAAATGCACGATTAGTGAGATGATACCGTCCAATTGTATTTGTGATGGCATTTTTAGTTGATATTCGCTCACGATGCATATAATGCATCCACCATTTATCATTCCAATCAAGCCCAACATCACAACCAATACGGCAGAAGTCAACTTTTCCAAATGCAGGTCCAAGTGGAACACCACATCCTAGGATAAGACCAGGTCCGACCCACTTACGGAGTAAATCAAGTGCTTCACACATAACTTGACCACGAGTTTTATCAGGCCATTGTCCAAGACAAACAGCGTATAAAAAATCAAGTTTGACTAAATCGTAATTCCATTTTTGAATGATTGTGTGGAATACCTCTTCAAGATACGCTTGGACATCAGGGTTGTAAATGTCGAGAACATAGAATGTACTCCAATTAAACCCAGCGCAAATATAATCTCCGTTATTAGATTGTAAAAACCAATCACGATGTTCATTAAATAATCGTGAATTTCGCTCTGCTACAAAAGGAGCGAGCCAGATACCAGCTTTAATATCGTGGCTGTGAAGCTTTTCTGGAAAGTGAGCAACACCTTTTGGAAACTTTTTTTTATCGATATCAAGCCAATCACCAACATAACATTGA
>JBOFHN010000062.1:0-2691 GCA_051649665.1 Culicoidibacterales bacterium | reverse complement strand
TAGTAAAATAGTAACAATTGATATTAATTAGAATTTTATCATTTAGTATTGAAAGCACTATGAATTTAATGTTTAGGAGTAATGTAATGAAAAAAAATAGCAAAATAATGATATCTGCTATACTTGCTGTAGCAATGGGATTGAGTCTAGTTGGTTGCGGCACAGGAGGTAAAACACAAGAAACAAATAACAGTGATAGTACAGCAACAAAAATAGAAGAGAAAAAAGAGCAACAAAAAACTACAGCTAAAGCGGGTGAAAAATTCGATCTAAAGGGCTTTACTTTTGAATTTTCAAATTTCCGAGAAGTTCAAGATAAGAATAATTCACAAAAACTTCAAGTAGCTAATGTGTCAATTACATCAAATGAGGATAATGTAAGTTTTAATAATTATCCAATGGACTCAATTCCAAAGATATTGTATAGGGTAACAACAACAAAATTTACTAACGTGAGGCCAGAAATGACACAAGTAGATGATTTAGCTAACTTTGATTTCTTACTTACTAAGAAGATACCAAAGGGGAGAACCGCCAAAGCAAGTCTCTCTTTTAAAACAGAAGAAAAAATAGCGAAAATTGAATTTTATAATTCTTTAAATACAGATGAAATTTTTATGACAGTTGAGTTTGATTGATGTTTTACTAAACTAATAAATAATAAAGCTAGAGGCGCCAGATTGCTGACCAAAAGTCTTTTAAAGGAATTTTATTTTGTTTACTCAGATGAAAAATAGCGAAATACAAAAAATATAAGATACAATACCACCGCAATTATGAAACACAGATTTAAATTGCCAAACAAAATGATTGTAGAATATCTTTCTTCGCAAATCACACAACTTATTTTCTCAGCGCTCGCTGAAACGTATTTTTGTATTTTTTATAATTTTGCCTCGTTTGTAATAGATGATTGTAGAAATGTCAAACATATCTGACAACAAAAGAATGGAAAAACTGTTTCAAAGCGCCTGATGTGAAGCAGGTGCTTTCATTTTGAGAGAAAGTTTATATTTACAGAGTAGTTGTAATGGTGATTGCATATTAAGGGTTCTTTGTCAAATGGTGTGGTCAATAAAAAATAAGACGACATGAGATAATGAATCGTGAATACGCCTGGGAAGGAAACTTCCTAGGCGTATTTCATTTGTGCAAGGCCAAATGAAATAAGAATACGTGCTTTAAAGTTTGCAAATTTACGATAGCCATATGAAACACGTTTAAGTACTTTGATTTTGTTGTTACAACCTTCGATGAAGCCATTGTTGTAACCATAGGTGAGACAGTTGATGACTCCATCTTTAAATTTATCTGATGTTAATGTACGAATCGAAGTTTGCATATACTGTGAAACACCTTGTGATTGGGACAAAATCGCATAGAAACTATCGCTATCATTTCGTTTGATTGCACCAAGCAAGTTCTGATACAGCCAATATGTTTGCTTTAGTAATGGATCAATTTCTAATAGTCTGTCGACAATATTCTGAGAAGATAACATTGCTTTATAACAACGACAATATCGAAAATCACTTACTTTCAATTTGTCACTGTCAAGTAATAACAGTTTCCAGTATTTCTTGAGTTTATTATATGCTTCAGGATATTTATTCATGATTGTGATCCGTGTCTTGTTTAATGCACGTGAAAGTAACTGGACAACATGAAATTTATCAATGCATACTTCAGCATTTGGAAAGAGTTCTTTAATCAATTCAAGATAGGGAGCGTACATATCAATCACGATAAACTTTACTTGTTCACGTACGTGCTTAGGAAAGCGTTGGAAGTATTCACGAAGTTTATGTTTACGTCTGTCATCAACGATATCAATAATCGTTTTACCGATTGGATCAACAACCATAAACGCCATTGAACCAGTAGTATCTTTAGTTGCTTTGAATTCATCAAAAGAAAGTACAGCAGGAAGAAAGGCGTAGTCTACTTGAGGCATTTGGTACTCCTGTATTGATCGAGAAACAGTTGATGTTGATACATGAAAGCGTACAGCTACTTTACTCGATGGAACAGCTTCACCCAGTGTAAATACAACAGCTTTTCGAAGCGGCTGTGAAATACAACAATGTTCTTTTACGAGTGATGTTTCAAGTGTAAAGGTACGGTTACATTCACCACAACGCCACCGTTGCTTCTTGAGTTTGATGATTGTTGGGATTTCACATGATGTTGTGTGGCGGATATGAGAAACTTTATAACCATGAATGTGAAATGATGAATTATGTGCACAACCACAATGTTTACAAGACTCAGGAGTAAATGCAAGCGTTGCAGGAAGGACATGATACATCTGTCCTTTGATGTACATTTCATTTACTTCACCTGAAAATTTGATGAAAGGGTCTTTTATTTGTGTTAATTTATTGATAAAATAAGTTTGAGACATTTTAATACACCACCGATTTTTGTTTTTTGATCGATTCAAATATATCATATGTGTGTTAATATGTCTCTTTTTCTATGCACAAAAAATGGCGTAGTCATTTCAGACCACACCCAAAATTATAGAACCGTTTTTTAATGTTATGAAACCTGTTACACAAAATGTAACAGGTTTTTTATATTGTTTATCTATTCAATACTGTTGTAATCGCTTGTATCTATGAAGTGAAGAGGTTACGCTATAAGTGTGAATCAGTATTCTAAATCAAAATTATAAAAAAAAAAAGACAG
>JBOFHN010000061.1:0-10137 GCA_051649665.1 Culicoidibacterales bacterium | reverse complement strand
TCTCACACAAAAAAAGTCTGGTGACGATAGCGAAGAGGTCACACCTGTTCCCATGCCGAACACAGAAGTTAAGCTCTTCAGCGCCGATTGTAGTAAGGTTCGACCTTGCGAGAGTAGGACGTTGCCGGGCTTTTTTTGTTTGATAAATTTTAATCTGGTGATAATAGCGAGAAGGTCACACCTGTTCCCATGCCGAACACAGAAGTTAAGCTTTTCAGCGCCGATTGTAGTAAGGTTCGACCTTGCGAGAGTAGGACATCGCCAGATTATTTAATTTGGGCCCTCAGGGCTTTTTTTATTGCAAAAAATATCACAATACTTGCTATTTATAAGAGCATAGCGTAAAATTTATTTGTAATGAATACAATGTGGAGGGTATGATAAAATGCCAAATGCACTTAAAATTAGAGATAATATTTACTGGGTTGGAGCACTTGATTGGGAAGTACGAGATATTCATTGTAATACAGTTCCATACGGGACTACCTACAATGCATATTTAATTATCGATGGTGATGACGTATTACTTATTGATACTGTGCATCCAGATTTTGTAGGAGAAATGATTTCTCGAATTCAATCCGTTATTCAGCCTGAAAAAATCACTCATATACTTGTAAACCATGCTGAAACCGATCATTCTGCTGGTCTTCCAACAATCATGGCTCATGCACCAAATGCATCAATTTATTGCTCTGCTAAAAGCGGTGTTAAATCAATTGTGCAACACTATCATCAAAATGATTGGAAATTTATTGAATTAAATACAAATGATACATTTCAAATTGGAAAGTATGAGTTTGCTGCAATACTACTACCATTTGTACATTGGCCAGAAAGCATGGGAGTATATCTTATAAGTGAAAAGATTCTTTTCCCTAACGATGCATTTGGTCAACATATTGCAACGAGTGAGCGATTTGATACGGATGGCTATCCACTTGATTTAGTATTCAGAGAAGCGAAGCGATATTATGCTAACATTGTGATGGCGTATAATCCTGCTGTGGCTAAATCATTACCTCAAATAGAAGCACTTAATATTGAGATGATTTGCCCAAGTCATGGGATTATTTGGACTGAAAAGGAAAACATTGATAAAATCATCTCACTTTACTCTGATTGGGCAAATCAAGTGACAGATGGAAGAGCAGCGATTGTTTATGATACAATGGCAGACTCAACAAAGAAGATGGCATATGCAATTCGAGATGTTTTGGAAGAGTTTGGGATTCAGCATCGAATATATAATTTACAATCAGATAGCGTTTCAGAAGTATTAACTGATGTAATGACAGCTGAGTATATCTTTATTGGTTCACCGACTTTTAACAAGACGGTACTTCCTACTGTTGGAGCATTTTTGAGTTACATCAAGGGATTTGCTCCTAAAAAAAGAAAAGGTATGGCATTTGGCACGTATGGATGGGGAAATATTTCTAATAAAGAAATTGAAAATATTATGACGCAATTAGATTGGGACATTATTCCAGGAATGTCAGCCCAATACATTCCAACAGATGATCAACTTGAAGATTTACGAAATCATATTCGTAGTGAAATTAATAAACGATATAATGTATAAAAAGGGTTTGTAAGAGCTCTTTTTTTGTAATCGATTCAATTGAAAATGCATTCAAAAAAAAGCTTTTGTATCTTATGGAAAAATAAGCTATAATTAAGTAGGTGATGAATTTATGATAATAACAATTCAAAAAAGAGACGGGAAAACAGAAGTATACAATCGTGATAAGATTGTATATGCTATTTTAAAAGCATTTCATACAGTGGATGATAAAATTGAATACACTGATGTTTTACCAATTGCACAGCAAATTGAAGCTGAGTTAACTGGTGATGTTGTCAGTGTTGAAATGATTCAAGATCAAGTTGAAAGAGCTTTGATGAAAGTGAATACTGAAGTTGCTAAACATTATATTATATACCGTAATTGGCGTACGAATGAACGTGAGAAAAGAACAAAAACAAAAGCAATTATGGATGGGATTGTAAATGTTGAAGCAAATGATGTAAATCATGAAAATGCAAACATGGCAACTGAAACGCCAGCAGGACAAATGATGACATTTGCCTCTACATTAACGAAAGATTATACTGAAAGATATCTTCTTAATGGAGAGCATTTAATGATGCATAAGCAAGGTGATATTCATATTCATGATTTGGATTATTATCCGACGAAAACATTAACGTGTGTTCAATATGATTTAGCGAAACTTTTTAAAGGTGGTTTCCCAACAAAACATGGATGGTTGCGAGAACCACAATCTATCCAGAGTTATGCGACGCTTGCTACGATTGTTTTTCAGATGAATCAAAACGAGCAACATGGTGGGCAAGCTATTCCAGCATTTGATTTCTTTATGGCTCCTGGTGTATATAAAACGTTTGTAAAAAAAATGACGGAGTATATCTCACTCACACTTTCAGAAGTGAAAAAGGAAGAAGTAATTCAATTATTCCCTGAATACATTGAAGATGTAGACGCAATTGATTGGACAAAAGTGGACGTTGAATATGATCTGGTGATGCTCAAAAAAATGTACCAAAAAGCTGTAGCTGCAACAAAAAAAGAAACACTTCAAGCAATGGAAGCATTTATTCATAATTTGAATACGATGCATTCACGTGGTGGGAATCAGGTTGTATTTAGTTCAATAAACTATGGAACTGATGTTAGCGATGCAGGGAGACTCGTTATTTTTTCTATTTTAGAAGCAACAAAAGCGGGGCTCGGAAAAGGTGAGACACCAGTTTTCCCAATTCAAGTGTTTAAAGTAAAAGAAGGTGTCAGTTACAGTGAAGCTGACTTAAAAGTTGCATCACTTTGTTCGACTGACGAAGAGCGATTCGCTCAGAGTTATCAAACACCGAACTTTGATTTATTTTTACGTGCAGTAGAAACGACAGCTAAAGCATTATTTCCAAATTATGTCTTTTTAGATACTCCATTTAATAAACATGAAAAGTGGCAGTCGAATGATCCTGAGCGTTATCGCTATGAAATTGCAACAATGGGCTGTCGTACACGTGTGTTTGAGAATGTGAATGGTGAAAAAACTTCTCTAGGTAGAGGGAATATTTCGTTTACTACAATTAACTTGCCACGTCTTGCTATTCGTGCAACACAGGAAGTTGAAAAAGGTCAGCAAAAAGAATACTTTTTGAAACTTGTTAAAGAATCAGCTGATATTGTTGCGAAACAATTATATCAGCGCTACTTATATCAAAAAACAGCACTTGCTAAGCAATTTCCATTTTTAATGGGTGCTGGAATTTGGGATGGTGGAGAATCACTCAGTGCTAATGAAGAAGTTGGTTCAGTGATTGATAGTGGAACACTCGGTATTGGTTTTATCGGTGGACATAACGCCATGGTAGCACTTTTTGGTGAAGGACATGGGAAAAATGATGAAGCATATGCTACCTTGATGGAAACAGTTGATGTATTAAATGAAATTGCGCAAATGTATAAAGAAAAATACAAACTCAATTATTCTGTACTTGCTACTCCGGCTGAAGGATTAAGTGGTCGATTCACGAAATTGGACAGAGCACGTTTTGGGAAAATTGAAGGTGTCAATGACCGTGATTATTATATCAATTCATTCCATATTGATGTAAAAGAAGACATTTCATTACATGATAAAATTCGTAAAGAAGGACCATTCCATGCGAAAACACTTGGTGGCCATATAAGTTATATCGAACTTGATGGTGAAGCTAAACAAAATATGACAGCATTGCTGAAAACAGTCCAAATGATGAAGGATAATGGCATAGGTTATGGATCAATTAATCATCCTGTTGATCGATGTGGAGAATGTGGATTACAAACAATTATTGAGGAAGAATGTCCGAAATGTGGAAGTACGAATATTATTCGTATGCGACGAATTACAGGGTATTTAACGGGGGCTCTCAATTCTTGGAACAGTGCTAAAAAAGCAGAAGAAAAAGATAGAGTGAAACACCGCTAATGCGTGTTCTGAGTTATTATGAAGAAACCATTGTCGATGGTCCAGGACTGCGATTTGCATTGTATTTTGCGGGTTGTCGACACGCTTGTCCAGGTTGTCATAATAAAGAAACGTGGAGTCCTGCGTTGGGTGAAATTGTGACCGTAGAAAAGATTGAGCAGTTTGCAAAGATGATTAATTCAAATCCTTATTTAGATGGCATAACACTTAGTGGTGGAGATCCATTTTATGATCCGAAAGAGCTGTTGTGGTTTTTAAAGGTGTTTAAAACAAAAGTTAAACTTCCGATTTTAGTTTATACAGGATATACGATAGAACAATTATATGCTGACGATACGATGAAAGAATGTTTAATGTTTATTGATATGGTTATGGATGGAAGATTCGAGAAGGATAAGCGTTTTCCTGTAAAGCCATTTCGTGGGAGTTGGAATCAAAAGTTGATTTTACTTGAAAAGGGAAAAGTAGTAAAAGAATTATAAAAAATTTTAGGTATCCAAAGATTTATTCTTCGGATACTTTTTTATATTTTGAAGCGTATTTAACTTTACTTTTTGAAGTTGAAATAGTATTATGAGAATGTATTATAAAAAAGAGAGGTAAATATATATGTCAAATCAAACAATTGAAATAATGAAAAATAGAAAATCAGTTCGCCAATTTACAGGAGAAACTGTTTCAGAACAAATAGTTAATCAAATCGTAGAAGCTGCACATTGTGCACCGAATTCTATTAATGCACAGCAAACATCCGTTATTATTACGCGAGATAAAGAAAAAATAGCAAAAATAGCAGAAATTACAGGAGGTCAACCTCAAGTTGCAGCAGCAGATGTATTTATTACAGTTGTGGTAGATTTTAACAAAACAAATGAAGCATTGAAATTAAATGGAGAAGTACAGACAATTCAATCTACATTAGAGGGTATTTTAGTTGGGGCAGTTGATGCAGGAATTATGGTTGAAGCACTTGCTGTAGCTGCGGAAAGCTTTGGTATTGGAAATACTGTTATCGGTGGGATTCGAAACAATCCTCAGGCGATGATTGACTTGCTTGAACTTCCTGAATATACATTTCCAATTGTAGGTATTACACTTGGATACATGAAAGAAAACACAGCAGCAGTAAAACCAAAAATGGATTTAAATTCATTTGCACATGTTGAAAAGTATGATGCTGAAAATGTTGTAAAAGGTGTAAAAGCATATGATGCAGTACTTGAGGGATTTTTTAAAAAATTAGGGTTAGATATGCCGACAAATTCACAAGCTATCTCTAAATTCTATTCACAACCATATTATCCAGAAGTTAAACCGACATTGAAGAAACAAGGATTTGATACAAAGTAGTATTTCATAGTGAATAAGATCTTTTAAGGTGCTTTATTCCAAAGTGTGAAAAAATTTTCACAGACACATTTTTTGATTATCACCTGTGTTATGATTGATACGTACAGGGAGGTAATCATATGAATCAAAATAAAAAATGGAATATTATTATTGCCGGTGGAGGGAGTACATTTACTCCAGGTATCGTTTTAATGCTTCTAGAAAATTTAGAACGATTTCCAATTGGTACCTTGAAATTTTATGATAACGATGAGGCACGCCAAAATATTATTTCAAATGCAATGCGTATTATGCTAAAGGAAAAAGCACCACAAATTGAATTTATCTCAACAACTGATCCTGAAGAAGCATTTACGAATATTGATTTTGTAATGGCGCATATTCGTGTTGGGAAATATGCAATGCGAGAACTTGATGAAAAAATCCCACTCAAACATGGGGTGGTCGGTCAAGAAACATGTGGGCCAGGTGGAATAGCATATGGGATGCGTTCAATTGGCGGAGTCCTTGAACTTGTTGATTTCATGGAGAAATATTCACCAGATGCGTGGATGCTGAATTATTCTAATCCAGCAGCTATTGTAGCTGAAGCGACACGAAAACTAAGACCAACAAGCAAAATTTTAAACATCTGTGATATGCCAATTGGTATTGAAGAAAAAATGGCACAGATTGCTGGTTTAAATTCACGTAAAGAAATGGTTATTCGTTATTATGGTTTGAATCACTTCGGTTGGTGGACAGATATTCGTGATAAAGCAGGAAATGATTTAATGCCACAAATTAGATCACACGTTGCTAAACATGGATACAATATCGTTCAAGAAAATACAAATCAACACGATGATGCATCATGGAATGATACATTTACAAAAGCACGTGATGTATTTGCCCTTGATCCAGAAACGTTGCCAAATACATACCTGAAATACTATTTTTATCCAGACTATGTTGTTGAACATGCAAATCCGAACCACACACGAGCAAATGAGGTTATGGAGGGTCGTGAAGCATTTGTCTTCGGAGAATGTGAAAAAATTACACGAAATGGAAATTCTGAGGGAACAAAACTACATGTAGATGAACATGCATCGTACATCGTTGATTTAGCGCGTGCAATAGCATATAACACACATGAAAGAATGCTTTTAATTGTTCCTAATAATGGAGCGATAGAAAACTTCCATCCAGAAGCTATGGTTGAAATTCCATGTCTTGTAGGTTCAAATGGACCTGAGCCACTTTCAATGGGGAAAATTCCAACATTCCAAAAAGGTTTGATGGAGCAACAGGTAGCAGTTGAAAAACTTGTTGTTGAAGCATGGAGTGAAAACTCTTATCAAAAATTATGGCAGGCAATGATGCTTTCGAAAACGATGCCATCAGCAAGCGTAGCTAAAACGATTTTAGATGAACTTGTCGAGGTGAATAAAGAATTTTGGCCAAAATTACATAAATAAGTTTAAAACATGGCGAATTGAGGGATATGGACTTCAATTCGTTTTTTTTTATGTGAGTAGTAAAGTAATTTTGATGAAGTGAAAATGTAATTGAAATTGCGAAAAATACAATAATGTGATAGGATGACAATATATGTATGAATGATGAGGAGGAAAGTTATGTTTCACCATCGTGTTGTCCAGCGATTTACAAAGTTATCAGAAACAGAACAATATATTTGTCAGCAGCTTGTTCAAATGCAAAATAAAATAACAACGTGTGGTATAGTCACACTTGCAAAGCGATGCCATACTTCTCCAGCAACCCTTTTTCGTACGATAAAAGCGCTTGGGTATGATGGATTTACGGAATTTAAATATGACTTCTTCCAAAAACCAAAAATAGTTCCAGAAAATTTAAGTAACGGTATTCAAGATGTTTGGAAAGTGATGCATCGAACGGAAAAAATACTCAATGATATTGTTTATGAAAAACTTCCAACTAATGAAAAGCAGACAGTTTATATTTGTGGTTCCGGTGTGATTCAACGACAAGCAGGACGCGAGTTAGAGCGACAATTAAAAGGGAGTCGTTATGTTGTTGAAAGCATTTCAGATGCGTATGAATGGGAAAAAATAAAAGAGCATATTAAAAGTGATGATATTGCAGTGTTAATTTCTTTATCGGGAGAAAATCAAATTCTTTTAGATATGATGTCAACTTTTAGAGTATCGAGTACGTATGTGATTGCAATATGTTTAAATGGAATAAATGAATTGAGCAAAGTAGCAACGACAGTAGTTCCTTATATTATGCCAGAAAATATGGAGTCAATACTCCCTTTGTATATGGCGATAGAATATGTAGCAGAAATGCTAAAAATGAATAAATAAATAAATGCGCTATGAAAAGCAAAAAAGACTTGTATTTTCATAGCGTATTTGTTATAATGATGAGGATCTGTGGTCAGACAGATTGTTTATTTCAGGTTTTTTACAAAACACCTGGATGTGTGGAACTAAAAATAGAGAGGAGGATGTCAATGCCTACGATTAATCAACTCGTTCGTAAAGGACGTCAGTCAAAAGTAACAAAATCAAAATCACCAGCACTTAATGTTGGATTTAACAGTTTGACAAAATCGCAAACAAACATCTATTCACCACAAAAACGTGGTGTGTGTACGCGTGTTTCAACGATGACACCAAAGAAACCCAACTCGGCGATTCGTAAGTATGCCCGTGTTCGTTTATCAAACGGAATCGAGGTAACTGCTTATATTCCTGGGGAAGGTCACAACCTTCAAGAGCATAATGTTGTGCTTATCCGTGGAGGACGTGTAAAAGATTTACCTGGGGTACGTTACCGTATTATCCGTGGAACACTTGATACAGCTGGTGTTCAAAATCGTAAACAGTCTCGTTCACGTTATGGAACGAAACGACCAAAAGCATAATTTTTTAATAAGAAAGGAGGAGTTTTATGCCTCGTAAAGGAGCCGTTGCAAAACGCGATGTATTACCTGATCCAATGTATAATTCAAAACTTGTAACACGTCTTATCAACCGTATGATGTTAGATGGGAAACGTGGAGTATCACAAACAATTTTATATAATGCGTTTGATACAATAAAAGAAAAAACTGGTCAAGAGCCACTTGAGGTGTTTGAACAAGCAATTGAAAACATCATGCCAGTACTTGAAGTTAAAGCACGCCGTGTTGGTGGAGCAAACTACCAAGTACCAATTGAGGTTTCACCAGAACGCCGAGTAACACTTGGACTTCGTTGGCTTGTGAACTATTCACGTCTTCGTGGAGAAAAAACGATGGAAATTCGCCTTGCGAATGAAATCATGGATGCTGCAAACGGAACAGGTGGTTCAGTTAAAAAACGTGAGGACACTCACCGTATGGCAGAAGCAAATAAAGCATTTGCACATTTCCGTTGGTAATATTTTTTCCTTGATTGGACAGAAATATTTGCCCACAATATACTTTATATAAGGAGAAAACCATGGCACGTAAGTTTTCATTAGAAAAAACACGTAATATTGGAATCATGGCGCATATCGATGCTGGTAAAACAACAACGACAGAGCGTATCCTTTATTACACTGGTCGCGTTCACAAAATTGGTGAAGTTCATGACGGTGGAGCGACAATGGACTGGATGGAACAAGAACAAGAGCGTGGAATCACAATCACTTCAGCGGCAACAACTGCTGAGTGGCATGATCACCGTATCAATATCATTGATACTCCGGGTCACGTGGATTTCACAATTGAAGTTGAACGTTCACTCCGTGTACTTGATGGTGCTGTTGCAGTACTTGATGCAAAAAATGGTGTTCAGCCACAAACTGAAACTGTTTGGCGTCAAGCAACACGCTATGGTGTTCCACGTATCATTTTTGTTAATAAAATGGATTCGATTGGAGCAGACTTTTTACCTGCAGTTGAAACAGTGAAGAATCGTCTTCATGCAACTGCAAAAGCAATTCAATTGAATGTTGGAACAGAAGAAAATTTCACAGCAATCATTGACCTTGTTGAAATGCAAATGCACACTTATAAAAACGATCTTGGAGACGATATCGTAGTAGGTGATGTACCTGCAGAATATCTTGATCAAGCAACTGAACTTCGTACAGAACTTATCGAAGAAGTAGCAAACTATGATGAAGATTTAATGAATAAATATCTTGAAGGTGAAGAAATCACTGTTGCAGAATTGAAAAAAGCAATTCGTACAGCGACATTGACTGCTGAATTCTATCCAGCACTTTGTGGTTCTGCATACAAAAATAAAGGTGTTCAGCTTATGCTTGATGCTGTTATTGATTATCTTCCTGCACCAACAGATGTACCAGCGATTAAAGGGGTACTTCCAAATGGTGAAGAAGCTGAGCGTCCAAGTGACGACAAAGCACCTTTCTCATCACTCGCATTTAAAATTATGAATGACCCATTTGTTGGTTCACTTACATTCTTCCGAGTGTATTCAGGAACATTAGCAGCTGGATCATACGTATTAAATGCAACAAAAGGAAAACGCGAGCGTATCGGACGTATCCTTCAAATGCATGCCAATTCACGTGAAGAAATCACAAACGTTTATTCAGGAGATATCGCAGCGGCGGTAGGTCTTAAAGAAACGACAACAGGTGATACACTTTGTGATGAAAAAGCAGAAATCATTCTTGAAACAATCAACTTCCCAGATCCAGTTATCGATCTTGCAATTGAACCAAAATCAAAAGCAGATCAAGACAAAATGGGACTTGCGCTTCAACGTTTAACGGCAGAGGATCCATCATTTAGAGCGGAAACAAACCGTGAAACAGG
>JBOFHN010000060.1:0-8856 GCA_051649665.1 Culicoidibacterales bacterium | reverse complement strand
AATCCTTTATCACAATATATAATGACACCATTATATATATCATCAGACGGTAATAAATTTGATCCTTTTCCTATCACTTTAAAAGCCTTCCCTTGCGAATGAATGGCTTTTAATGTTTTTACAAGTCCATCTTCACTCTTGGGCATGACAAAAAGTTTTGCCTTTCCACCTACTCGTAGCGTTGTTCGTCGCGAAAGTGATTTACCTTTACTTACTTCTCCAACTTGAAGTTGACATAAAGTTTCATATAGTGATTCCATACGTTCTCCTCTATTTTAAAAACAATAATATTATCTACAAACTATTTTATGTATCATTTCATTCATTTTTCTTTTCAATTTATAAAATCAGTAATTAATTATATCATGTTTTTTCTATTCATCATATAGAATTTTAAAGTTTCATTCATTTATACTGCTCAACAAGTTGTAAAAACATTTCTCCACGTTGCTCAAAATTAGCAAACAAGTCATAACTTGCTGCTCCTGGTGAAAATAAAACAACTTCTTTATTCCCAGCAAAGCTCATTGCGGTAGAAAATATTTCTGAGAAGTTATCAACTACAGTATATGGAACATTGTTATTGCTTGCAATTTCACTAAAGATTGGTGTCATCATTCCATAAACTATCATATGCTTTACATTCTTTAAATCAGATTTTTGAATATTAGTGTACGCGATACCTCTATCATATCCTCCGCAAATCCAAATTATTGGTACATCAAATGCTTTCAGTGCTGTTTTTACTGCACTTTCATTTGTCGACTTTGAATCATTGTACACATCGATTGAATTAACTGTTTTCACATATTGTAATCTGTGTTTTACACCAGCAAATGACTGTATAGCCATTTGTATACGTGAAGTTTCAACTCCACATAAAACACCTACAGCAAAAGCAACACCTATATTGAAACAGTTATGTTCTCCTGGGACTTTAACAATATCTAAGGGGAATATATTATTTCCAAATACAATTTCATCGTCTCGAAGTTGTACATCTGAAATTTTATTTTTTCCAACACCAATTTGTGTTGATTTCGCTTGCTTGACATATTCCATAACATTTTCATCATCTTGATTATAGATTAAAATATCGTTTTCATCTTGTTTTGCAAACATTCGAGCTTTTGATTGTCTGTAATCTTCTTCTGTTTTATGGAAATCTAAATGTGCATCTGAAAAATTTAATATAATTCCAATATCCGGCTTGAAATGTCGGGTTCCTTTTAATTGAAATGATGAAAGTTCTACAACAAAAATTGTCGCATCAGTTGCATTACGACACACATCTGCTATTGGAATACCAATATTTCCACATACACGAACATCATCAAATTGTTGTTTTAACACATCACCAATGAGTGTAGTTACAGTTGTTTTCCC
Source organism: Culicoidibacterales bacterium (assembly GCA_051649665.1). Taxonomy (GTDB): domain Bacteria; phylum Bacillota_I; class Bacilli_A; order Culicoidibacterales; family JBOFHN01; genus JBOFHN01. The sequence goes on along the minus strand of JBOFHN010000060.1, from coordinate 7,470 downwards.
ATTTGTTCCAGTAATTCCAATGATTTTCCCAGGCGCTTTAGTTAAAAATAATTCAACATCAGTATATATTGGAATTTTGTTTTCATTCATTATTTTCACATACTCTTTCGAATATGCAATTCCAGGACTTTTCAAACAAAAAAGCACCTGATTCATTGGTACTTTATCAAATGATTCCAAATAAAACTCTGAACTTCGGAGCTCTTCACTTGGCGTTTCATCATAAACATAGATTTTGGCGTTATACTGTTCTCTGAGTACATCAATAGCTGTCTTCGTACTTTTTCCATACCCTAGGACTATAATCATCTTTTCCATTAGAACATCCCCACTAAATAAAATATATAAAATGATATCACTGAGACAATTCCACTAATTGTCCAAAAAAGATACACAACACTTTTTTCACCCCAACCAGAAAGTTCAAAATGGTGATGAACAGGACTCATCTTAAAGACACGTCTTTTTCCTTTAGTTGCTTTGAAGACACTCACTTGAATAATTACTGAAAGAACTTCACACACTGGCACAAGACACAATAAAATCAGTAGCCAGCGCATTCCAGTAAATATTGCTAGAGCACTTACGACTCCACCAAGTGCCAATGAACCTGTATCACCCATAAATATCTGTGCAGGATGAAAATTAAACACAAGAAAACCAAATAATGTCGCAGCAACAATAAAACTAATAATGACTACATTATAATCGAGCTGGACTAACCCTATAAATCCGAGAATAACAAGTGGGAAAATCATTGTTCCAGATGCCAATCCATCCAATCCATCCGTTAAATTCACCGCATTAGTTGTCGCAAGCATCATAAAAACAATAAGTACAACATCATAAACAATATAAAATATAGAGGTTCCATCGGCGTATCTAGGCAAAATATTTATTACTACAAAAATACCTGTTACAACAATTTGAGCAAGTAACTTCTGTAAAGAACTAAAACCAAGGTTTTGCTTTTTCTTCACTTTTAGATAGTCGTCAATAAAGCCTACTAAACCAAAACCAACAAAAACACCCAAAATCGAAAGTGTTGTCAAGAGTCGAATTTGATTAGTAAATGGCGAGAGGATAAATGTTGCTACAATAGACATAAATGAAGCAACAAAAATAAAAACAAGTCCACCCATTGTCGGGGTCCCCGTTTTAGAAAAGTGGCTCTTAGGACCTTCTTCTCTAATACTTTGACCTGCTTTCAAATTTCGTAACATCGGAATACTACGATAAGTCAATACAATTGTAAATAACAAACTCATAATGACTAACACGCTTAAAACGATCATATCTTTGGCCATTCAATCACATTCTTTCTTTTAAAAACTACTTGTATGTTACATTCAGCGTATCATCAGGATAAAACGCTGTTCCTGGTGGTATTGATTGACTGACTACAAAGCCAGTTCCAACATCTTGTTCACTTTTTAAATGAAAATATTCTTTTAATGTTAGGACATCTTTTTTCGACCATCCTCTTAAGTCTGGCATAACATAATTTTGTCCATCCGTCACTAAAAACATTGTATTCCCTATTACGGTGCTTCCCGCAGTTAAACTTTGGAAAACAATCTTTGAACCATTACCTATTATAACAATTTTTTGACTAAGTTGGCTAATTTCTGATTTAATACGATCAGTTTCTTGCCCTTCATACTTAGGAATTGTAAATGTTGGTACTGTATTTTTCGATTTACCATCTTGCGTAATAGAATAATAGTTAAGTGCATTATTCATTATTTGAGTATATAGACGTTGTGTATATATACCTGGATTTCCATTTTTCGCCTTCATTACACCTGCATATAATATCAATTCTGGGCTTTGTGCGGGTACCATTCCAATAAAAGAAGATAATGTATCATTGTCACTTTCGAGATATTTACCATCATCACCACTTATTTGGGCCGTTCCAGATTTCCCCGCTGTACTTACACCATTCATTTTATATAAATTTGATGTACATCCTGGTGTTTCTGTTACTGGAACCATGAGTGTTCTTACTTTTTGCGCAGTTTGTTTACTTATTGGATAAGAAGTTGTGTTTTTATACTCATACGTTTCCCCAGTATTTGGATTCGTTACTTTATTAACAACATGTGGCATCACCATCATTCCATCATTAGCAATCGCTGTATATGACCTTAGCAATTGAAGTAAAGTTGATGTTGTCCCTTGACCAAACCCGGTTGTCACTTTATTCAAATCCGATTTGAAAACAACGTTCCCGACAGTTTTGGTGCTTGCTTTTCCTGTAACTATGTTTGGCATCGGATCAGCTGGTTGCAAAAATCCAAATGCATCAAGTTTTGTCTGGAATAAATCTGCTGGATATTGTGAGAGCAGTAAATCAGATATTCCAGTATTCGCAGAATGACATAAAATATCCTTATAAGCAATTTCGCCCCAACCTTTTTTGTCATAATCATAAATCGTTATTCCATCAACTTTATAACTGCCACTTTTAAAACGAATATTTTCATTAAAGTGATTATCTTCTATTGCAGAAGCAATTGTGATTGGTTTCATTACTGAACCAACTTCATATACACGATCAGTAAATATATTCGATGTTATGTTTTCTTTTATATTGGCGTTAAATGTTGGAGTTTGTCCCGCTGCTAAAATATTTCCATTTTTAGGATTTATTAGAATTGCAAATGCATTTTCTGCACCTGATTGTTCACCAATATCCTTTAGTGTTTGTTCAACAAAACGTTGCATGTTACCATCAATTGTTGTTTCAATCTGCATACCTTCTTGCTTCAGCACTTCTTGAACTGCAGCTGGATCAATCGGCATCCCTTGTGCATTCGCAGCATAAATTTTCTGACCGTTTTTCCCAGCTAACTCTTCTTCATATATACTCTCAAGTCCTTGTTTCCCAATCACTTTATTTTGTGATTCATCAAAACTTGTAAATCCAATCGTATTTGAAGCAAAAATACCGTTAGGGTAATATCGTTTTACACCTTGCATAAATGTAATTCCTGGCATTTTGAAATTTTCAAGTGCTGTTTTTTGTTCTAGAGTAATGTCTTTACCATATTTGCCAAATTCAATTTGAAATGCATTTGTTTTTTGTAGTTGTTCTCGAACATATGTCTCCGGTGCGTTTAAAACTTGAGAAATATTTTTCGCTGTTAAATCTTTATCCTTAACATAAGCAGGTTGTCCTTTATCATCAATTTGGTTTTCTGCCAGAACCGCAACGACTGTATAACTCGGAATATTTTGAGCAATTAAGTTTTTGGAAGCATCTACAATATTCCCACGATTAGCAAGGAGAATATCAGTTTTTTGATTTCTATTGTTTGCAAATTCTTGAATATTTACACCCGATACACTACCTACATAAACAATATAGGCAAAACGACCAAACACACTTAAAAAAAAGCAACAAAAAACAATAAACACAGCATTTATTGTTCGTCGTTGCGAACGTACAGGTGCGATGTTTAATGTTTTAGTTTGCTCTTTTTTGTTCATTTTTAACTTTTCCATCTTTTTCAGTAGATGTGTTCATCGTACTTAACTTCACTTCATGTTTACTTGTTTCTACTCGCTCTTTCCCAAGTGCAATTTTTGTTTTTTCTGTTTGATCCGCAATTTCAAGTTTTTGCGACTCAATGTATAACAAAGAAAATGGAAGTATGAAAACAAATGTGAGTGCAATAATATATACGATTTTTTCCATCATCGATATTTTTTTTCGGGTTTTCATTTTTTTGTTTTTCATTTGAGTTACTCCTTTTTTTCATACACTCGTAATCGTGCAGATTTTGATCTTGGGTTATGTTCTATCTCATCAAGAGATGGTTCAATAGCTTTTTTATTTACTCTATGCATGAGTTGTACATGCTTCTCTTCTTGAAACGGCAACTTAGAAAGTCGACGATCTTTTGGTTGTATTTCAAATTGTTTAATGAATTGTTTGCAAACACGATCTTCGAGTGAATGAAATGTAATAACTGATAATCTTCCATTATTTCTCAAAAGTTCGACACTTGTATTCAACAACTCTTCAAGAACACCTATTTCATTATTTACATAAATCCGTAATGCTTGGAACACTTTTTTTCCTGGATGCTTTTGACGTTTCACCTTTTCAGGAAGAACACTTTTTATGACATCGAGTAATTGAAACGTTGTTTCAATTGGATTTTCTTCACGAATCATAGCGATTTTTCGTGCAATTTGTCGTGAAAACTTCTCATCTCCATACACATAAAAAATACGTGCGAGTTCTTTTTCATCATATGAATTAATCACTGTATAAGCAGTTAGTTCATTTCGTTTGTCCATCCGCATGTCAAGTGGTGCATCAAAGCGATAACTAAATCCTCGTTCACCTTCGTCAAACTGCATAGATGAAACACCCAAATCTAGCAAAATACCGTCTACTTGTTGAACGTTATAAGCCAAAAGTGCTTCTTTCATTTCAACAAAGTTTTTATGGATGATGGTGAAGTCTTGACTTACAGTAGAAAGTTTTTTCTCGGCTGCTTCAACAACACTCTCATCTTGATCAAACGCATACAAATGCCCACCTTCAAGTTGACCGAGAATCAATTTTGAATGCCCAGCACCACCGAGTGTTCCATCAACATAAATTCCTTTAGGGTTGATATTTAATGCATCTACTGCCTCTTGCAGTAATACTGTTACATGTTTTTCCATATATATTCACCACTACATGAAGAAATCAAAGCCAATCAAGCTTTCAGTAATCTCTGTGAGTGCTTCATCACTCATATCAGATTGCTGGTTTTCCCATGTTTCCTTATCCCATATTTCTAGGCGATTTGAAACACCAATGATTGCACATTCTTTTTCTAAATGAGCGTATTTTTTCAAATTTTGAGGAATGACAACTCGTCCCTGTTTATCAAGCGTGCAAGGGGTTGCTCCCGACATGAAAAAGCGAACGAAATCACGTGCTTCTTTTTTCATGAGTGGAAGAGATTTTAATTTTTCAGACAAAAGTTGCCACTCTCCTCGTGGATAGACAAATAAGCAACCATCAAGGCCGCGAGTGACAACAAATTCATCAGCGAGTTCTTCGCGGAAACGCACAGGAATAATGATACGCGATTTATCATCAAAATTATGCGCAAATTCACCAATGAACATGTAATCACCCCACTTTCTTCCACTTGTCTCCATTATACTCCACTTTTATCCACTTGTAAATACTTTTTCCTAAAAGAAATCAAAAAAACACACAAACTTTTCGTTTGTGTGTTCTTCATTGTTTTCTGGTTATTTCAATAATTCCTTAAAACTAATTCCACTTTCAAATGAAACATCGAAAATATCAGTTATCGTCTTCCCAAGATCCATAAATCCATGACGAGCTGGAAGAGATCCTGAATTTTTAAATTGTTTGCTATATACGATAAGTGGGACATTTTCACGAGTGTGATCATTTCCTTTGTATGTAGGATCATTTCCATGATCCGCTGTGATGAATAAAACATCATCCTCTTGAAGAGCATCTAAAATTTCTGGTAACTTAGCATCAAAATATTCAAGAGCATCGCGGTATCCTTCTGGGTTTCTCGGATGACCATAAACACTGTCGAAATCAACTAAATTCGCATAACCAAGACCATGATAAGGACGATTTAATAAATCAATGATGTGTTGAATTCCCGCTTCATTACTTTCAGATTTAATTGATTCTGTAATTCCAACACCATTGTATAAATCTTTGATTTTTCCAATTGAAATAACATCTAACCCCGCATCTTTCAACGGTGTAAGCGCAATTGGCTTGAACGGATCCAGTGCATAGTCATGACGATTCCCTGTACGCGTATATTTCCCCTCAGATCCAATGTATGGTCTAGCAATAACACGTGATACCATCCACTGAGGATTTTCAAGTGTTAAGCGGCGTGCAACTTCACAAGCTGAATATAATTTTTCAAGACCAATCCATTCCTCATGTGCAGCAATTTGAAATGTTGAATCAACTGAAGTATAAACAATGAGCGCTCCTGTTTTTTCTTGCTCACTTGCTAACTCTTCAATAATCTTCATACCGTTTGCTTCTTTATTTCCAATTACTTTTAGACCTGTTTCTTTTTCAAACAAATCTATAAGTTCCTTTGGAAACCCCTCAGCACAAAAGTTATTGAACGGCATTTCAAGATCTGCACCCATAAATTCCCAATGACCAGCAACCGAATCTTTTCCAGCACCAATTGGTTCCATATGTGTATAGTAGGCATTAGGTGTTGTTTCAACACTTGGCACTGTCTCAATTTCATTAATATTCCCAAGACCAAGTTTTGCCATGTTCGGCATATTTAAACCAACCGTTTTTGAAATGTTTCCAAGTGTGTCTACTCCAAAATCATTGAATTTTGCAGCATCTTTCGCTTCACCGATTCCTACAGAATCAAGGACAATAACCATTGCTCGTTTTATATTCATAATTTCTAACCTCACTTTTGTATTTGCTTTCATTATATCACAAATGGGTTTTATAGCCAATAAAAAAAAGCGCCTTTGGGCGCCTTTTTTATCGTATTTCTTTAATACGAGCTTTTTTACCTCGAAGTTCACGAAGATAGTATAATTTCGCACGGCGAACTTTACCACGACGAGTTACCTCAAGTGTTGCAATTTTTGGTGAGTGAAGCGGGAATGTTCTTTCAACTCCGACACTTCCTGAGATTTTACGTACTGTAAACGTCTCATTAATTCCACCATGTTGACGTTTGATAACAACACCTTCGAAAATTTGGATACGCTCACGACTTCCCTCTACGATACGTACGTGAACTTTCACAGTATCTCCAGCTTTAAAAGTTGGGATATCAGTTTTCAATTGTGCTTCTGTAATTTTGCGTAATAATTCTTGCATCAAAACGTCCTCCTCTCTTCACCACATTCATAAAAGTCTTGCTTTCAGCGGAACATTGTCATAATTTGCTTGTGAAAAAATCACTTACCGATATATTCTACCATACTTTTAAAATGTTGTAAATAACTTTTATATCATTTGTATGCTTTATTATTTAAGCGTCACAATGACAATTTCACGAGCATTATAAAATCTCGGTAATGTACTTGTGTAGTCAAGTCCTCTACTATTAATCATCGTCATTTGATCAAATGTATGTTTTCCTTTGAAATATTTGGGGAAAAGACCTTGATCAGGTCCGATAGCCGCAATCGAATGGGTAGGATCTTGCCATTGACCACCGTGTACGTGACCAGTCAACACCAAATTGTAACCACCTTTTTGAAAAGCTTCAATATAATGAGGTCGATGGTAAAGTAAAATATTGTATTTATCCTTATCAACCATTCGACCCCCTACATCAACTATTTTATTTTCCATTATTTCACGCGCTCTATCACTTTGTTTATAAGTGAACACTTTTGATACATCTTCAACACCGATTAAGCGAACCTGTGATGTCAAATCTACTTTGGCGTCATTCAAAACCG
>JBOFHN010000059.1:0-17403 GCA_051649665.1 Culicoidibacterales bacterium | reverse complement strand
ATCGCTAATACAAAAACCCCAGTTAATCCAAAAATTGGTCAAATTAAAATTATTAAGCAAGATAAAATTACTCTTGACAGACTTAAGGGAGCTGAATTTGATATTAAAGATGCAAGTGGGAAAGTTGTAATGCATGTTGTAACGGGTACTGATGGTGCAATACAAACAGATGCGTTACCATTTGGAAAATATACCATTGTTGAAACGAAAGCACCAAAAGGATATCAAATTGATCCTGAAATTATGTCTGTAGTAATTGATATCAATCACTTACTTGTAGTGAGAGTGAGTGTAGGATTGAAAGAATCACAGCCAGTTGGAATCATTGGAATTACTAAAAAAGATAAAAAAAATGGATTGAATCTCGCAGGAGCCGAATTTGATATTAAAGATGCAGACGGTAAAATTGTTGACCATGTTATAACCGATGTCCAAGGATATGGAGTAACTAAATCACTACCACTTGGATTATATACGATTATTGAGGTGAAGGCCCCAGCTGGATATAAACTTGATAAAACAGTTAATTCAGTTGTAATTAATGATGCTGATGAACACGTAAAAATAACAATTAATAATGAAAAACTTTCAGGACCAATTACTCCTGAGAAGCCAAAACCAGTAACAGATGTCAAAGTACCTAAAATGGAAGAAAAATTACCTGACACAGGAAATGGTGAAAATTGCGATAATGGAATATGCATATTAAGTTTTATGTTTGTTATTTTGCTGAGTATTAGTGCTCGATTTTATTCAAACAATAAGTCAATATAGTAAATGGAAAACATCTCAGTTTATCTGAGGTGTTTTCTTATTTCATCCAAAAATAAAATATGTTATAATATATATAATTGTCGATGAGAAAGGAGATGTATAAATATGGAGTATACAGTTGCAATCAATGGTTTTGATGGGCCACTCGATTTATTATGGATGCTCATTCAAGATACAAAAATGGATATTTATGATGTATCTATTTCTGAAATCACAGAACAATACTTGAATGTGATAAAGCAAATGGAGTCTATTGAACTTGAAATTGCAAGTGAATATTTATATATCGCCTCACAACTTATTGAATATAAAAGTCGAAAGCTTCTTCCTGTTTCAGAAGAAGAGGAAGAAACATTTGAAGATTTTCGCAATCAACTTATTGAACGTTTATTACAATACAAACAGTTTAAAGAAACAACACCATATTTTAAACAATTAGAAATGGCGAGAAATCTTTATTTTACAGGAGTCCCACAAGATATTACGCCGTATCAAAGCGATGTGGAAATGACACTCAGTCGAAATAAAAATGGAACAGACCTTGCAATATCATATGTGAAAGTACTTCGCCGTGAAGCGACACATAAAAAAGTTGAAACGGTTATTCAAACAGAACAAATTACAGTTGAAGAGCAACTTGATTTCCTACGCGAAACAGTCATTCGTGGGAAGAAACAGTCATTTTCTGAATTGACAAATAAAAAATCACGACAATATCGCGTCACAATGTTTTTAGCAATTTTACAACTTTGCCGTGAATTGAAAATGAAAGTATCACAAAGTGAAGTATTTGGGGAAATTGTTGTCGAAAGGATTGGTGAGTAGAATGAATAATAGTGCATTACTGGAAGGAATGCTGTTTATCGTTGGTGAATCTGGATTATCAAAAAAGCAAATTCAAACATTGTTAAATCTTTCTTCTAAAGAAGTACAAACAGTTATTGACGCACTTGAAAATAAATATGCTGATGAAACATCAGGTATTCGTCTTGTATCTTTTGGTGATATGTATAAACTTGCAACGAAAGTAGAACACTTTCCTGCATATGAAGCATATTTTAAGCAAGAAAAGCATTTTTCAATGTCGCAGGCGATGTTGGAAGTTGCATCTATCATTGCTTACCGTCAACCGATTACACGTGGTCGCGTTGAAGATATTCGTGGTGTGAACTCTGATTCTATTGTAAAAAAATTACAATTGCTCGGTTTAGTTCAAGAAGTAGGTGTTGAAGAAACACCAGGTCGTCCGAATCTTTATGGAACAACAGCGGAATTTCTTGATTATTTTGGTCTCATCAGTTTGTCAGAACTCCCAGAATTAAAAGATTTTGATGTAAAAGATATTGAAGATGAAGTAGAACTCTTCATGACTAAATATACAGATACAGCAACGAATCTTGAGGAAGATACAAATGAATAACATGTTGCAAACAACATTGAATAACATCCCAGAAAATCCGGGATGTTATTTTATGAAGGACAAGTATGATGAAATCATCTATGTAGGAAAAGCGAAAAACCTTTCCCGTCGTGTTAAATCATATTTCCAAAAAGCAAGCAATGGAAAAACAGCGAGACTTGTATCAGAAATAGTTTCGATTGACTATGTTATTGTCAATAGCGAACGCGAGGCACTTATTCTTGAAAACAATTTAATTAAAGAACATATGCCAAAATATAATATTTTGTTAAAAGATGATAAAACATATCCGTATATTGCAATTACAAATGAACGCCATCCACGTCTTGTCTTCACGCGCGATGTGAAACGAAAATATAAAGCAATATTTGGTCCGTTTCCGAATGTGATAGAAGCACGCAAGACATTTGAATTATTAAATAAATTATATGGTCTTCGTAAATGTGACATATTACCAAAAAAGGTATGCCTATATTATCATCTCGGTCAATGCCATGCTCCATGTATTCAAACGGTTGAAAAAGAGCAGTATGAAATTGATGTAAGAAATATCTCCGATATTTTAAAAGGAAATATAAGTAAAATTAAAAATACATTACAAACACAGATGCTAGAGGCGAGTGAACAACTACAATTTGAACGCGCCAAAGATATACGTGATACAATTCAATCGGTTGAAATGACACTTGGAGAGACACAGCATATTGACTTGAAACTCAAAGGTGCAGTTGATGTGTTTGGGCTCTATGAAAAAAATGGCTGGCTGGCAATGAATCTCATTCATATTCGTGATGGTCGCATTAAAGCAAATCGACAAGAATTATATGAATTGAATGAAGCGAATGTAGAAGATGAAATTGAAAATTTAATCATTCATCTCTATACGAGTAAAAATATTGAAAAGCCAAAAGAGATTATTACATCATATCCGTTTACAGAAACATTACATGAAATTATCGGTTCCAAAATGATTACACCAAAACGAGGTGAGAAACAACAAATTCTCGCAGTTGCAATTGATAATGCAAAAATGTTATACGATAAAGAAATTGCTAATAAGCTCAGTGAAGAAAAAACAAAGCAAGAACTTAAAAAAGTAGTAGAGGCAGTGCTTAATCAGAAAGAAATTGAAATTATTGAAATGGTTGATATTTCAAATTTTGGCGATCAGTCAATTGTTGGTGGTGTAGTTCAATTTCGAAACTTTGAAATGAATAAACGAGGGTATCGCTATTATAAACTCGATGATCAAGAGGCTCAAGATGATTATAAAGCGATGCAGACAGTTGTTCACCGACGTTTTTCACGCTTGTTAAAGGAAAAGAAACGGTTGCCTGATGTATTTGTAGTTGATGGTGGAAAAGGACATGTCCAAGCTGTTTCCGAAATTTTTGATCAACTTCATGTGGAAACATTACTCATTGGACTCGCAAAAGATCATAACCATAAAACATCCCATATTGTAATCAAGCAAGATGATACTTTGCAGGAGATTCCACTAGGAATGAATGATTTTGGTCGTTTCTTTATGAAAATACAAGATGAGGTACATCGATTTACAATTTCATTCATGCACCGAAGTCATAGTAAGAAATTACAACAAACAGAATTAGATCTTATACCAGGTGTTGGGAAAACGTATCGTCGCCGTTTACTTCAAGAATTTCACTCAATTCATGAAATTCAAAATGCGAGCTTGGATGATTTGAAAAATGTCGTGCCAGAAAACATTGCTCAAAATATCAAACAGTATTTTACAAATACAAATATTGAATAAAAAGAAAGCACAGTGTGCTTTCTTTTTATATGTCACAACTTCGCCACTTCATGTTGCTAAGATATGTTTGTAACCAAAAACGGTTACTTAAAAATGTGTTTATAAGGGAGATTAAAATATGAATAAATTAAATATGAAAAAAGTATTAGCGACAGGAACAATTATTGTTGGAGGAACAGGAATGATGTTGGCGGGACTTGGTATGAGTAAATATGTTGATGCAGCACCAGTTCAAACAACTCAATCGACACAATCCACTTCACAAAATCATCATGGAATGAAGCCAACATTGACCGATGAACAAAAAGAAAAGATTAGAGCTGCAAAAGTATCGGCAACAGCATCTTTAAGTAGCGAAGATCAACAAACAATTAAAAATCTTGAAACTAAAGGGCACTTTAGTTTAACATTTAGTGAGAGAGATCAATTGGATACCATTCGAGAAAAAATGATGAAGTACTTAAATGAACATCCAATCGAAGGGATACCAACCCCATCAGCAAAAGGTGGAGCACAACGCGGAAAACAAAAAATGGAATCAACATTAACAGATGCTCAAAAAGCAGAACTTGATAAATTAAAAGCAGAAGGAATTGCACAACTCAGTGCTGCTGAGCAATCTCGATTGAAAGAATTGGACACAAAAGAACGATTTGATCAAACAGATGCAGAAAAGCAAGAGTTACATACAATGACAGAAAAAGTCATGACATATGTAAAATCTAAAGTAAGTTTTACAATGCCAGAAAGACGCGGACATAACCGTGGCAATGGATCTTCACTTGAAACAACACAAACAGTATAAATGAAGAGCACCTCATTGAGGTGCTTTTTTAAATGTGTTATGAAGCGGGATAGCATAAGGTTTATCATACAGAGGATCTTTTGTAATATGAGAGTGAATATGAAGTGATTGTTCAAAAAAAGTTGATTGAATAATTTGTGGTGTCGTAATCAGAGGGCTGTTATCTTTTCGTAAAGCAATAATTTCATCAGCATACCGAATTGCATGATTAATATCATGTAAAATCATAATAATTGTTTTTTTGAATGTTTGATTTAAGTGTTGTAAAAGTTCTAGTAATTCAAGTTGATAAGCAATATCTAAAAAAGAAGTTGGTTCATCTAGGATAAGGATATCTGTTTGCTGAGCTAAAATCATAGCAAACCAAGCACGCTGCAGAAGTCCCCCAGAAAGAAATCCAAGAGGGGTGTTTTTGTATGAAGTTAAACCGACCAAATCAATCATTTCTCCAACAATTTTTTTATCTTCATCAGTATATCCTCTCCACTTTTTTTTATACGGGAATCGACTGGCTAGACAAAGTTGATGGACTGTTATATCGGTAGGAGCAGTTGGATTTTGAGGCAAGTATGCAATTTGTTTGGCAAATTCTTGAATTGAATAGTGATTGAGGTTTTTGTTGTAAAGTGTGATAACTCCAGAACGTGGAATGAGTTGATTAGTTAATGCTTTGATAAGTGTTGATTTTCCAACACCATTTTCACCAACGATGACAGAAATTTTACCAGTAGGAAAACAGTGAGATAAAGTTAGTATATTTTTATTGTTTGGATATCCTAAAACAACATTTTGTAATTGGATCATAGAAGAACTCCTTTAGTTTTTGATTGTTTGAGTAAAATGAATAAAAAATAAGGTCCACCTACGAGAGAAACAATAATGCCAGCAGGAATTTCAAGTGGGGAGAGAATGCTACGTCCAAAGAGATCAGCAAGTAAGAGAATGATACTTCCCGTTAAAAATACAAAAGCAAACCGCCAAGATGTATAAGTGTAAGTGAATTTTTTAGCAATATGAGGAGCAATTAAACCAATAAAACTAATTGCACCGACGGTACTCACTGCAACACCCGTTGCAATAGCTGCAATTAAAAGATACAACCAAGTGATTGTAGTTGCTTTTTTTCCGAGAGTAGATAAAATTGCATGATCAAGTTGAAGTAAGAAAAATTGATCGCGAGAAAAGTATAGAGTCAAGAGAAAAAAGAAACAAGTGATTATTAAAAGTGGAATCATTTCCCAATAGCGTCCCCAAAGTGACCCAATAAGCCATGTCAATTGCTTCATCAATAGTTGTTTTTGAGAAAATGTCAGTAACTTGGTAATTGCATCAAACAAAAATGAAAGTGCAATACCCGTGAGTATAATTGTTTTTCCAGAGAAAGAAAATCGTCTTGAAATGAAAAAAAGAATTAGACTTGTAAAAAACGATCCAAGAAGTGCAACGGCAATAAGTGTGGATTTTGAAGGATAAAGCGTAAATAAGGTACAAATAACGATGGCCAGTGCACTTCCTTTGTTTAAACCAATAACATCAGGCGATGCAAGATTGTTTTTGAGAAGTGTCTGTAAAATAAATCCTGCAGTAGCAAGAAGTCCTCCGGCACAAATGGCTATTAGAATTCGAGGAAGGCGAAAGTGAAAGAGTATTGTAAACTGTGGTGTTCCATTTAAAAAGATGTAGAATGGTGAAATAAATTGAGAACCAAATGCAAGACTAATAAAACTAATAAGAATAGTGAGAACTACAAGGAAGAGAAAAATGTACTTAGACGACATTGTTGTTTACCCCTTTTTGACTAAGAATGAGAAAGAAAAAGAAAAATGATCCAATAAGAGCACTCATTACACCAACATATATTTCATTAGGAAAGAAAATGATTTTTGCCAGTAAATCAGCAAAAAGTAAAAAAATTGCCCCCCAAATAAGAGTAAAGAAAAAAATACTACTAAAATACTGAAGTTTAAATTTAGAAACAATATGTGGTGTCACAAGACCTACAAATGCAATAGGTCCACATAGTGAAACGATTCCAACTGTTAGAAGAGCAATGACGAAAATGACACGAGTTTGTAATTTAATTATTGAAACACCTAAAGTTTGGAGCATTTCGTCGCTAAACTTCAACATATCTATAGAACGACAGTTAGTAATGATGATAAAAAAACTGATTATAATGTAAGGGAGCAATGCCCAAACCGTATTTGATGTTGCGTGATTGACACCTCCAACAAGCCAGAAAAAAAGTGAATCTCGCGCTTCCTCGTTAGTAAATAAGATAATTTGTGTTATTGAAATAAAAACAAAACTCAAGGCCATTCCAATTAAACTAATTTGTGTAATGTTCTCTTGTGATTTAAAATGAAGGAAAGTAATGAAGCATATTAAGAGAAGAATAGGGAAAAGTGTGAGAATAGGTGTCATAAAAATAAGTGATGGAATGAAAAGTTGAATAGTGATTACAATTAAAACAACAGCAGAGTTAAGACCAAGTATTTGTGGTGTGGCGATAGGATTTTTTGTGATTCGTTGAGATAACAAACCAGAAACGGCTAGTCCCATTCCACAAAGGATAACAGTTATTGTTCTAGGCAAACGGATAGAAAATAAAATTTGAGCTTTAGTATCTAAACTCTTATTGAAGAAATATGTAAAGAGTTCAGATGGATCCAATGTTACCTGACCAATGCTGAGGTGGGAAATTATGAGTATGATTAAGAGACAGGTAGAAACAATTGAAAGCCAAGTGAGTTTCCGACATGATACTTTCATTATGATTTTAACTCGTTTCCAATTCGTTCAAAGTCATGTATAATTGTATTAAGTGATTCGTATCCTCTAAATCGTGACCAAACTTCCGTGTCAACTTCGAAGACATTGTGTTTTTGAACAGCTGGGATGTTTTGGTATAGAGGACTTTCTTTCCAAGTATCTACAATGCTACCACTTGATTTTCGAATGTAGATGATAATATCCGGCTTTTTGTTTACTAGTTGCTCAAGTGTTGCTTCTTCATATACGTTTTGTGAAGATGTGCTATTTTGTAATTTGAGTTTATCAAAAATATTACCAAGATACGATGAAGATGTATGAATGTTGAGAGACTTACTATCGGGAACAGCAGCTAAAATACTTTTTGTTTGGAACAATGTGGTGTTGAGTTTGTTTTTTGTTTCTTCAATCAGATTATTACTACGTGAAATTACTTCATCAACTTTTGCTTCTTGATTAAAAACAGTTCCGATTGTTTTGAATGATTGTTCAAGTTCTTGGTAGTTCCCTTCTAAACTTTTAATTAAAATGGTTGGAGCAATAGCCTGTAATTCTTTGTAAATTTCTGTGTGCCTTTTAGCATCTGCAATAATTAAATCAGGTTTGAGAGATTGGATTGTTTCTAAATTTGGTTGAGCGCGTTTACCAACAGAAGTATAATTATTAACATAAGTTCTAATTGGTTCAATAATACGTTTACTATCACCATCATCTGCAATACCAATAGGTTTAATTCCGAGTTGGTATAAATTATCAACAAATGAAAATTCAAGAGCAATTACTTTTTGTGGTATGTTTGAAATGAGAGTTTCTCCACCTAAGTGAGATAGTGTTTTTCCATTCTTTTGAGCAGTTGAAGTACTACATCCAGTTAAGGTGATAGTACCAACTATGAATAAAGTGAAAAGTGTTGTGAGTTTTATAAATAAAGTGCGCATTAATATGCCTCCTTGTTTTTTATGTTACGTGTCCCATTATAGAGTTTTTTGTTTTAAGAATACAAATGAGATATAAAAAAAACGTTCATTTTTTGTATTCATTTCATAATGTTGTTTTTTTCACGGTAATATATTTGCTATAATAACAGTATAAAGAAAGGTGTGATTAGATGTCGTGGAATCATTTTTTTGAGTGGTACGGAGAAGATGATATAAAAAGTCTTCTTGCTAGTGCATACGCAACTGGTATTGTCTTTCCAAAACGTGAAGATGTTTTAAAAGCATACGAAGTGACTGCACCGGAAAATGTGAAAGTAGTTTTACTGGGACAGGATCCTTATATTTTGGAAGGGCAGGCGCACGGTCTTTCATTTTCTATTTATGATCAAAGTGCGAAAATACCACCAACCATAAAAAATATATTTAAAGAGTTGGAAAGCGAGTATGGAGTTTTAAGGACGAATACGAACCTTATTGATTGGGCAGAGCAAGGGGTTCTTTTGTTGAATACGATTTTAACTGTACAAGCTGGTCATTCACTTTCGCATAAATCGATAGGGTGGCAGGATTTTACTTTGAAAACAATTGAATATTTAAATACTTTAAATCAGCCTATTTGTTATCTTCTACTTGGAAATGATGCGCAGAAGTACGAACGCTATATTACAAGCAAGCAGGCATACGTCTTGAAATCAGCGCATCCTTCTCCACTCGCTGCATATCGTGGTTTTTTTGGTTCGAATATTTTTAAAAATGTAAATGAGTGGCTTGAAAATCAAAATCTTGATCCAATTAAATGGTTTTAATTGCATACCAAGTCATTTTTTGTATAAAAAGTGTTTTAAAAGAAGTGATAACGTGATATACTGCTGTAATAAGATGGAATTTTAGAATGAAGGAGGCGTCTATTGATGCGAAAGAATGTATTACTCATGACACCAGGTCCAACAAATATTCCAAGTGATGTTTACGCTATTTTAAGTTCACCAACTGCACATCACCGTTCGCAAGCTTTTGCCCAAATATTTCAAAATTTAAGAATGAATTTAAAGACAATTGTCCAATGTGAAAATGGAGAGGTTGTCGTCTTGGCGAGTTCAGGAACAGGGAGTATGGAAGCAGCTGTAGTGAATTTCAATCAGCTAGGTGATCACGTTCTTGTTGTTGAAACAGGATACTTTGGCACTCGCTTTTCTGATATTGCAACATTATATCAATTAAATGTGACGCGCTTGACTTTTAATGGAGGAAAGAGTGCCGATGTGAATATGATCAAACAAGCACTTGATCAAAATTCTGACATTAAAACAGTTTATGTTACACATCATGATACATCAACAGGGGTGTGTAACGATATTCAAGCAATTGGAGAGTTACTTCAATCGTATCCAGAAGTTCTTTTTGTAATAGATTCTATTTCTGGTGTCGTGATGCATGAAGTGCGTATGGATGATTGGGGAATTGATGTTGTTCTCGGTGCATCACAAAAAGGATTTATGGTTCCGCCGGGACTTTCGTTTATTTGCATGAGTGAAAAAGCAATTGCACGAGCAAAAGGTGAAACACTTCCATCATTTTATTTTAATATCGCAAAGCAATTAGAGATGTTAGAACTCAATCAAACATTTGCAACACCAGCAATTTCACTTATTTATGCAATGGAATATATGACATCAAAAATGATTAAACAAGGATTGAATAATCAATATGTAATGTATAAAAATAGACGTCAGAAATTAGAAACGCTATTACTTCAAAATCAATTTAAACTTGTTGTTCCAGATGAGAATGATAAAGGGAATGTTGTTGTTCCAGTATACATACCAGAGACACTTAGACCAGGTTCAATCGTCCAATATATAGAAAAAAATGCTAATATTATGATTATTGGTGGTTATGGTGAGTTTAAACATAATACGGTTCGCATAGGAATTTTAGGACCGATTAATGATTCAGATATCGAAGATACAGTACGCGCACTTGTTCGTGCTATTGAAACACTACAACAGGAGGTATAATAATGGGTTTTGTATTTGAACTTGAACGAAATTCAGCAATTATGAATTTTACGGCAGAATATTGCCAGACACATGTTGAGCTACTTGAGAGTACAGGATTCAATCGAGTACTTTCATCATATTTAGATCACCAAGAGCGAAAGGGGACACCGGTATACCGATACCTCATTGCTATTGGAAAATCAAAAGAGAAAGTTGTAGTTGATTTAACACAGCTTTTTAAA
Organism: Culicoidibacterales bacterium; assembly: GCA_051649665.1. Taxonomy (GTDB): domain Bacteria; phylum Bacillota_I; class Bacilli_A; order Culicoidibacterales; family JBOFHN01; genus JBOFHN01. Next base: position 6,675 of record JBOFHN010000059.1, on the reverse strand, counting down.
GTGTTGCTCGTACTTGATATTGAAACAATTGAAAAGACAGGGAATGCTACGGTTGAATACTTTACATCAAAAGCATTATTGCTTGAATTTGTTGAGAAATTGTACAACTATTGGCGAAGATTAGGTCGTTATGCAATTGCTTTTAATAATCACTCGCAAAGTGGGATTCAAAATCAACAATTTATTGAAACGCACAATCGTTTTGAAAATCTCGTATTAGAAACATATCGACAAATTAGTGAGGAATTGATGGGGAAGAAAAATCGCGTATACCGTCAATTGATTGCTGGTGTTAACGCTGGATTAATTGTCAATCAAGCACCGCTTCCGATTGTGAAAACATATCCTCAATTTAAAAATATTGCAACGATTGAATCAATTATTCTACATCCACCTTTTATCACATATCCTAAAATGAATACTCGAACAGGGATTTTTACGGAAGTTTTTGAAAATCCACTACAAGATGTAAAACTTAAATCGAAAGATTATTTCTGTTTCCCTGCTCGCGTTGGAAAATTGTTAGCCTTTGTGTATTTTCATAAAGATTTCCTCGTACAAGGACTCACACTATGTAACCTATTTGAACTTGCTGAATTTGATGCAATTGAAAATCAAAAGCCAGATCTTGTTTACGTATACGGTGTGAAAGATGATGAAAATAAAACAGTGTTTTATAACGATCTTGAAAATGATATGTACATTGGATATGTTTCATACAGTGATCAATATGACTATTTTGGTTACATGAAAAAAATGATTTTAACACTTCACAATGTGAAAATGCTTGACAAAGGTGGACTTCCACTTCATGGAGCGATGGCGCATATTACGCTTCATTCAGGAGCCGTTAAAAATGTTGTTATTATCGGCGATAGTGGGGCAGGTAAATCCGAAACGATAGAAGCATTGAGAAACCTCGATGATAAATATATCAAAGACATTAAAATTGTTTTTGATGATATGGGTGTACTTGTACGTGCAGAAGATCAACTTGTAGCTAATGGTACAGAAATTGGTGCATTTGTTCGACTTGATGATTTAGACCCAGGTTATGCGTACAAAGAAATTGATCGTTCAATTTTTATGAATCCACATCTTATCAATTCTCGTCTTGTCATGCCAGTTGCAACATATGAAGAAATTACAACGAATTATCCAGTAGATTTACTTCTCTATGCGAATAACTATGATGAAGAAGGGACGCTGTCGTTCTTTGATAATATTGATGATGCCAAACAAACATTTGTTGATGGAGCTCGCATGGCCAAAGGAACAACGAGTGAAACGGGACTTGTTACTTCATATTTTGCGAATCCATTTGGACCTGTCCAAAGAAAAGCGCAAACAGATAATCTCATTGAATCATATTTCAATGAAATGTTCGAAAAAGGTGTAAAAATTGGTCAGTTAAAGACAAAACTCGGTATTCATGGAAATGAACACACAGGTCCAAAAGAAGCTGCGGAAGCACTTCTCGAATATTTAATTAAATAACAATGAACGTATAATGATGATTTCAAAAGGAGGTCCTATGAAAAAATCAGTATATAAATCTTTTATTATTCTTGCAATCCCGATTGTAATTCAGCAAGTTTTATCGCAGTCACTTACCTTTATTGATCAAATTATGATCGGACATCTTGGAGAAGAAGTAATTGCAGCTGTTGGAAGTGCGGGTCAAATTTCTTTTTTTTACTGGGTTGTCCAATTTGGTATTCTCAGTTCAGGAAGTATTTTTATTGCTCAATATCATGGTAAATCTGAACACCAGATGGTACGTCGTGTTTTTGGATTTATGACGGGAATAGGGTTGCTTGTAAGTATTGTGTTTACAACTGCTGTTTTCATTTTTGGTGGAGCACTCTTTACGATGCTCTTTCCACAAAGCCCTAAAACGGTGCAAATTGGAACTGCATTTACAAATGTATTTGCGCTCACATTTGTAATGACGGCACTCACAAATTCATTTTCAACAGCGATGCGATCAATTGAACGTACAAAAGAACCGATGATAGCAACAAGTGTTTCAATTGTTGTAAATATTGTCTTCAATATTATTTTTATTCCACGTTTTGGCGCAATTGGTGCAGCATATGGAACTTTTCTCGCCCGTGTTGTTGAATTATTACTCATTTTTGCTATCTATAAAATGACAGAAAATCCATTTAAAGATGGAAAACTTTCTCAATATTGGATTACGAATAAACATCTCCTTAGAAATATTATGCGTGTGTCAATACCAGTTGTACTGACTGAACTTATTTGGGCAGCAACAACAACAGCAATTAATTTGCTCTATACGCAAACTGGAGTGAGTGGAGCAGCAGCAAGTAATATTTCATCGTTAATTATCGGAATTCAATCAGTTATTTTTACAGGTGTTGCTTCTGCAACAGCCATTTTAATCGGAAAAGAAATTGGAGAAACGGGTCGTGAAGCAGTTATTCAAATGGTAAAAAAATTAACTAAACTTGCTCTTGTTGTTTCAAGTTTTCTCGTTGTGTTTTCATATTTCATCGGTATTCCGATGATTATGAAAATTTATACATTTGAGTCAGAAGCGACGTCTCAATTAACATATTATTCACTTGTTGTTGTATCGTTTATGTCATTTTTCAAATTGTTGAATTGGTTTTTATTTATCGGTGTATTTCGTGCCGGTGGAGATACAAAGTTTGCATTCTATGCCGATATAGGATTTCTCGTATGTTATGCACTGCCAGCAGTTATTATTGGAATTTATGTATTTCATCTCCCAATTTACATCCTTATTTTATTAGCGATGATGGAAGAAGTATTCAAAAGTATAGTTGCCATTTGGCGATATTTAAGTAAAAAATGGATTCATGATGTCACTCGTGATGTATACCATATTTAATTTTATACAATTTGATGAAAAGTATGCTATAATACTATCGGTGATACGATGAATAATGAAAAAAGACAGTATATATATAGTAGTATAGGTTGGTTAAATATGCTCGTGTTAGCACCAGTATTGTTTTTCACAATCATCTACAATGCTCAAGAATATATTTATCACTTACGTACAGAGCAGGCAAGTAAAATCCTTATTCTTTATGGAATTCAAATATGTGTATTATTAATGATATTCATGCCTGCTGTTTTATTACAAACGAAACAAAACAGGATAAAAAAAGAAAATATCCTGTTTTTACTTGCGATTGAAAGTATTCTATTACTTTTATTTGCTGGTGTAAGCACTCTAATGTTGAATTCACAGTGGCATATTTATGGTGGTGTGCTATTGCTGTTTTTTCACTCGTATATCGGTGTATGTTTGTTTTTAATAAATTGTGCAATCTGTTTTTACATGATAGGTAAGAAGTATATTCAAATAAATAAAATGAAAAGAACATATATATATAGTTTTTTATTTACGTGTTTGATAATTAGTTTATATATTTTACAATAGAGGAGAATGTTATATGTCAAAAAATGATGTTGTGGTAAGAAGTAGTAAAGTTTTTGATATTATTCGCAATCGAATTATTAACGGAGAATATGAATCAGGAACTCAACTTGTAGAACAGAAACTCGCAAAAGAGCTCGGTGTGAGTCGCACACCTATTCGTGAAGCACTCAAACAGTTAGAACTTGAAAGTTTAATTATTAGTTATCCAAATAGAGGAATGTTTGTTAAGGGGATTTCTCGTCGAGATTTCGAAGATATTTTTGTCATGCGAACAGAACTTGAAAAAGTAGCGCTTGATCTTGCAATTGATCGAATTACGGACGAAGAAATTCAAGATTTAGAAGAAATTTACGCTTTGATGGAATACTATACTGGACAAAAGAAAATGGAACGGTTGATGGAACTTGATTTACAATTCCATACATCGATTTATGAAGCAACAGATAGCTATTATCTTATTCAAACATTAAAAGATTTCCAATCATTTGTTAAAACGACACGTGTTTTTTCATTTAGACAACCAAATCGTATGCCAGTTTCGTTGCAAGAACATCGTGAAATTCTCGATGCAATTATCGCTCGTGATAAAGGGCGTGCAATTAAAATGATGGCTGATCATTTACACAATGTATATGATAATGTATATAAGATTATCTTAGCGGAAGATGAAGGGAAATAAAAAGTTATGTGGTAGAATGCTTACCACATAACTTTTTTTATGATATAATAATGAACGATAATAAGGGAGGTACCTATGAAGACAATTGCGATTCAAACACTTGGTTGTAAAGTAAATACATATGAATCAGAAGCCGTTTTTCAAATGTTTGAAAAAGAAGGGTACACGAAGGTAGATTTTAAAGATATTGCTGATGTGTACATCATTAATACATGTACAGTAACAAATATGGGTGATAAAAAATCACGACAAATGATTCGTCGTGCTGTTCGTCAAAATCCAGATGCAGTTGTTGTTGTTATGGGATGCTACGCTCAAATTGCGCATGAAGAAGTGAGCCAAATCGAAGGTGTAGATATTGTCATTGGAACAAAACATCGCGATCAGCTTGTTCAATTTGTTCGTGAATTCCAAGAAAAGCGACAACCGATTAAAGCGATTGATAATATTATGCGAGTTCGTGAATATGAAAGTTTACCACTTGATCACTTTACTGAAAATACGCGAGCTTTTTTAAAAATTCAAGAAGGATGCAATAATTTTTGTACATTTTGTATTATACCTTGGGCGCGAGGTTTAATTCGCTCTGAAAAACCAGAAGTAGTAATTGAAAAGGCACAGAAACTCGTCGATAATGGATTTTACGAAATCGTATTAACAGGTATTCATACTGCAGGTTACGGTGAAGATTTAGAAGATTATGAATTCGGTGATTTACTGAATGATTTAAGTGCAAAAGTTAATGGTTTGAAACGTCTGCGCATTTCTTCAATTGAAACGAGTCAAATTACAGAGAAAGTTTTACAAGCTTTACGTGATAGTAATATTGTTGTCGATCATTTGCATGTTCCTCTCCAATCGGGAAGTGATAGCATTTTGAAGGCGATGCATCGAAAATATACAACAGCTGAATTTGCACAAAAAATCGAAGAAATTCGAATGATTTTCCCAGATATTGCAATTACAACCGATGTTATTGTTGGTTTTCCAGGGGAAACGGATGATAATTTTCAAGAGATGTATGACTTTATTGAGCGTATTCAATTTAGCGAATTACATGTTTTTCCATACTCGAAACGGTCAGGAACACCAGCTGCAAAGATGGACAACCAAGTATCTGAAATTACAAAAACAATGCGTGTATCAGAATTAATTACGTTATCAGAACGCTTAGCACACCAGTATGCAAAGCGATTTGAAAATAAAATTATGGATGTTATAGTAGAAATGGCATATGAACGTGATGGGAAAAGTTACGTCTCAGGTCATGCCTCAAATTATCTAAATGTTGAATTTGAAGGTGATATTTCATTACTAAAGCAGCATGTTACCGTTCAAGTTAAACAAGCAGGATTTCCTAAAGTATTCGGAGTTTTGGTTTAATTTCATATACAAGTAGCAAAAAAATAATAAAAAAGTAAAAAAAGGATTGACAAATGGATGCATTATCAGTAAAATAAATAGTGCATTCAAGTTACGCCTAAGTAGCTCAGTTGGTTAGAGCACCTGACTGTTAATCAGGGGGTCACAGGTTCGAGTCCTGTCTTGGGCGCCATTCAATGTAAAGATAACATTTTAAGTGAAATTGGCCCGTTGGTGAAACGGTTAACACACCTGCCTTTCACGCAGGCATTCACGGGTTCGAACCCCGTACGGGTCACCATATATTTTGGAGCAGTACTCAAGAGGCTGAAGAGGTGCCCCTGCTAAGGGTATAGGTCGGGAAACTGGCGCGAGAGTTCAAATCTCTCCTGCTCCGCCATTTAAACTAAAATGAAAATAAATATTATATTATTAAAATATATCGCGGGGTGGAGCAGTTGGCAGCTCGTCGGGCTCATAACCCGAAGGTCGTAGGTTCGAATCCTGCCTCCGCAACCAATTGAAAATTATGGTCCCGTGGTGTAGCGGTTAACATGCCTGCCTGTCACGCAGGAGATCGCGGGTTCGATTCCCGTCGGGACCGCCATTTTTTTTCAAAAAACACTTGCAATTGTAAAAATGATATGTTATAATGATATACGTTATGGCTTGGTAGCTCAGTCGGTAGAGCAAAGGACTGAAAATCCTTGTGTCGGCGGTTCGATTCCGTCCCAAGCCACCATTTATTGGGGTATCGCCAAGCGGTAAGGCAACAGACTTTGACTCTGTCACGCCCTGGTTCGAATCCAGGTACCCCAGCCATTAGACGACCTGCTAGCTCAGTTGGTAGAGCATCTGACTTTTAATCAGAGGGTCATAGGTTCAAGTCCTATGCAGGTCACCATTTTAAATACTAAAATAAAATTATGATATATAAGTTGCCTGGGTGGCGGAATCGGTAGACGCACGGGACTTAAAATCCCGCGGGTAGTGATACCCGTGCCGGTTCAAGTCCGGCCCTAGGCACCATTCTTAAAATCATATATCATTTCATACGCGCCCGTAGATCAATTGGATAGATCGTTTGACTACGGATCAAAAGGTTGTGGGTTCGACTCCTGCCGGGCGCGCCATTTTTATTTAATTAATAACCCGGGAAGTAGCTCAGCTTGGTAGAGTACCTGGTTTGGGACCA
>JBOFHN010000058.1:0-3596 GCA_051649665.1 Culicoidibacterales bacterium | reverse complement strand
CGTAAGTTGTGGGGATATTCTGAAAGTAAGTAGTTTTTGTACAATATATGTATACAATCCCTTATATAAAAAGGGATTTTTATTTATTTTCTTTTGGCTTTGTTATGCGTATACTTAATGGAAATGTAAAAATAGACTTGCTTTATTCCCTTAAACGAATATACTGGTTTTATCTTCACAACGAAGACAGCTCATTAACATCTCAAACAATCTGAATCAGTCGCCCAAATCATAAGTTCTAAAGGAACAGAGGTAAACAATGGCTAGACAGATTGTAAAAACTTGTGGATTCTATCCTGATAAATTGTTTTTTATAAAAATCGTACGAGTACCTCCAAACGCGTTGAATAGGGCTCTGTACTATACTAAGTTATTAAATTAACAAAGCGGTAATCCTAATCCGAATATTAGCCTAATGTATAAGTCAAAATATTGGATAACGGCGATAGCGAAGACTACACCACCAATGATATAAGATTTTTATAGTTTAGAAAAACAAGATATCAGGCGGGAATCCATAAGACAAAATAACTCAAAAAGTATTTTCTATCTCCGAGTAAGGTTCGAGAAATGTTCTCAATATGAATGCTGAAAACAGATAGAAAATATAACCTTGATTTATTCAATAATTTCCCTTTTTAGTAGAGAGGGCGGAAGGTGTTGAGAAGAGCATCTTTCGCTTTCTTTATTTTAAACTATGAAATACATTCCTTTTATTTTCTTTGTTTCTTATTTATCTGTTTTAATCTTTCGGTAATATGCTTATTGTATATTTTCTTTTTTTTGCCCTTTTTAGTTTTTTCATATTTTCTTCTTTAAAAGAAACAAGTGAAATAATTTTATCTTTTATTATACTTAATATAATTAATGTTTTAGTACTTGTAATTTTTTATCATTTATAACTTTATTTATCTGTTTTAATCTTTTGGTAATATGTATAATCCATGACTTACAGCATGAACTGAAATATCGCATGATAGATTCGGCAATGTAAACATAAACGAAGCTCCTATATATCGTTCATGATTTAATATGGATGATTATAGAGATTGCTTTTGAGACGAAAGACTCAAGTTTGAGTTTCGAGACTGGAAATACTACGCAAGTATTTGAAAGATTACGACAGGGAAACTTTTATTTTCTTAATTTAATTATATGGACTACTCACTCTATAGAAAAGAACTCGATGAATTTCACGAGCTTACAAATTATGACCTTGCAGTATACCAAAAAATACTAGAACTTGTACACAAAGCATACTTTACTGGTCGTGAAGAAACTTTTAATAATTTACAAAAATAAATATGAAAACACTAAAACTCATAACATTTTGAATGCTTGCAACATGGATTATAGCTTTCCATTGGAACTATGTTTCATTTTGTGAAAAGACTATAGCAAGTACTGACCCTAAAATCATACAGAAATGCTCGTTATTTCGTCCATAGCACGCTTTTTATATCTTTTCCTTATAATGTATGCTCTCACTTCCTTTTCTCGCTATAATCGCATGATTAGCACTCGGATTTTACTGATTAACTATTTCAACATGACACAAGAAGAAATCCAAATACATAAGTTTCTAAAACTCTCTGCACGAGAGAAAAAGCGAATTAGATTGTCTCATGCAGACCCAGCTCCATTTTAACCTATACATATATGTCTCATAAACAAAACCTCGAAGCTCGAATCCGAGATTGTGAAAACAAACTCCAAAGAATAAATAACGGAGAATATAAACTTCGTTGTCCTAATAATGTAAAAACACTATTAGGATATATAATTCTTGATTGCGAGACAAAACTTTTTAATTTATCATTACAATAATTTGACTTATGATAAAAAAACAATATATTTGTCTTACATCGCTTGTATGCGACTCTTTGTTTCGTAGTGGTTATAGAGAGTTGCGTACAATCAAGCAATAAAGCAAAATCCTCCTGAAACCACTACATTAGCAGGGGGATTTTTTGTACGCAAAGTGGAGAGATAAAACCACTGCATGCCTTCTGAAATGATTGAAAGAAGAAGGGTAAAACATGGCTTCGTAGACGAAGAATCCACAATCCGATACCTGACAGCCTCAAGGAATGTTAGAATCGTTATAGCAAATATCTCCGTTTCGTTCTGAACGAGTGATAATCTTACTTATGTAGAGAAAGAGTGGTAATGACTAATGTTTACTTGTAGCTATAACAAGTAAAGGTTTCATTCTCTAGGGTATCTCTAGAGTGAATCCTGTCTCAACCATCAAGCTCTTAGGAATATATCTTAACTAACACACTATGGAGACAAAACTTGCATCAGCACTTCTTATCTTTCGAGATAAAATAGAATCAGTAAAGAAAGATGCAAATAATCCTTTCTTTAAATCAAAATACGCCGACCTTTCATCTATTCTTGAATGAATCAAAACACCGATGAAGGAAGCAAAACTAGCAGTTACTCATTATGCTCAAAATACAGAACATGGATTTATTCTTGTATCTGAACTATTGCACACAGAAAGTGGAGAATCTAAGAAATCAGAATTTCCTATATTCTGACAAAAGCCACAAGAAGTATGAAGTAGTATTACATATGCTCGTCGTTACAATCTACTTGCACTACTTGATATTCCTACAGATGAAGATGATGACGGAAACCTAGCAAATGACGCACCACGAACACAAAAACAAGATACTGCAAATGGATGAAAAACTACAGTATGGTTCAACACTAAGCAACTTAAAGAGTGTATAGCAGAATGATTTTGAGATACAAAAGAATCTATAAAACAATGGGCAAGTGATTATGGATATACAATATCTAAACCTATGCAAACAGTTATTATAGAATATCTTTCTAGCGGAGAAATTACAGAACCAAACTTTTGAAAATAATGAAAATCCCTCACGACATACACCATCAACCATACCTCATAGAAACAGATACAGGATTTATACTCAATAAAGAATGTATCTTGTTTCTTGGGTGTAGCGAGAAAACGAAAGAGCTTTATCTAAAAAATTATTATCCTGAACTTTATGAACTTATTTAATGAACTACTTATGTGGTTACCAACAATAATTTTTATTTTTATTATTGTTTACAATGTATTTCTTTCTAAATTAGCTAGAGACTCGCGTGAACTATGAAAACTCAATAAGATTCTAGAATCATGACTCGCAAAAATGGAATCATGAAATAAGGATTTTTCCGAAGAGATAGAAAAACTCAAAAACACAAAATGGAAATTCCATAAAGACAAGGCGGATTTATTTATTCAACTTTATTCACTATGTTCTGAATGACAAACGAAGTAAAACAAACATCATTATCTGATGAACTTTTCTCGAAAGATAAAATAAAAGAATGGTATATACAATGGACTTCTACAAAATGGAGTATTAATAAATGAAATTATGTTTGATCTATTGATTTCCAAAATGGAGACTTAAAATGAACTAAAAGATTTTCTGAAGAAACTCTTGAGGAACTTTTTAAAGCTATGGATTTATTTACTAAGAATTTGTAAAATGAAAACTGATTCTAGAACAGAAAATCAAATGCGTGCTTATTGGCTATTTCAAGAATGGATTGCACAAGAATTAAAC
>JBOFHN010000057.1:0-19230 GCA_051649665.1 Culicoidibacterales bacterium | reverse complement strand
TTTATCAACACAAACTGTAGCTTTTTCACACTACAACCATATTTCAGCTCAATTACCGATTGACCCAGCAACAAACAAAAAAGTAGCTGGTGGTGTTAAAGAGCAAGCTGAGCAATGTCTAAAAAATATTAAAGCGATTATTGAAAGTATTGATCACGCTCTTGAAGATGTAGTTAAAGTAAATATTTTCTTGAAAAATATTAATGATATGGATGCTGTAGACGAAGTTTATACAACATTCTTCCCAACAGGCGTGCCTGCGAGAAGAACAGTCGGCGTATCTGCTATTGCTGAAGATGCATTAATTCAAATTGATGTAGTTGTAGGTAACGAAGAAGGAACACCGCCGATTGTTTAAAAGTTATTTTTTTAAAAATGATTATATTGCGACTCTTTGTTTTAAGTTGTAGTAATCTAGTAAGTCTTAATTTACAAAAAATAGAATAAAGAAAAGATTATTTGGTTGATATAATCCCCTAAAAGTAAACTGGTAAATAAAAAGTGCATCGCCATTATTTCAGGTAATATATAAGTACTGAGAAAATAACAAGGGAGTGTTTGCCTATTATAAAAAAGTAGTCGTGAAACTTTCTTTTCAGCAGAACAAAAAAATAAATGACAAAATATAGTGTTTAATGAAAAAATTATCAAAAGATAAAGTCCTTACTATTTTGTGTTGACGAAGAAAAATGTCTGTGATAGTATTGAGATAAGAAGAGATACTATCTTTTAGAAAAATAGAGAATAGGAGTGAAATATATGAAAAAAATAAAAGTATTTACAATGATTTTTGTTTCAATGTGCACAATGATGATTCCATTTTCATCAAAAGGTGAAATGGTTGATGCAGTGCAATCACCAAGTGTAACATATCAAGCACATGTTCAAAATATTGGATGGCAAAATTATGTAAAAGACGGTGAATTAGCAGGAACAGTTGGTCGTGGACTTCGTGTTGAATCATTTCGTATGAATCTTTTGAACTTGCCTGTCGCAGGTGATATTAATTATGCTACACATATTGAGAATGAAGGATGGCATGCACCAAGTAAAAATAATGAAATATCAGGAACAGTCGGACAAGCACTTCGTATGGAAGCGATTCGAATTAATCTTACAGGCGAAATTGAAAAGCAATATGATGTATATTATAGAACACATGTTCAAAACTATGGGTGGCTAGGATGGTCAAAAAATGGTGAAGAAGCAGGTTCTGAAGGTTATGGACTTCGTATGGAATCAATTGAAGTGAGACTAGTAAAAAAAGGTGATTTTGCTCCAGGAACAGGAAATGGATTTATTATGAAACCTAAAAGTCCAAGTGTCAACTATCAGGCACATGTTCAAAATATAGGATGGCAAAGTTATGTGAAAAATGGAGCAGTAGCAGGAACATTTGGACGTGGATTACGCGTAGAATCATTCCGTATGAATCTTACAAATTTACCTGTCGCAGGTGATATTAGCTATTCAACACATATTCAAAATATAGGATGGCAATCACCACGAACGAGTGATCAAATTTCTGGGACAACAGGACAATCACTTCGTATGGAAGCAATGCGTATTTATCTTACAGGTGAAATAGAAAATCAATATGATATTTATTACCGTACGCATGTTCAAAATGTTGGATGGCTAGGATGGGCTAAAAATGGAGAAAATGCCGGTACAGAAGGACGTAGCCTTCGTATGGAAGCAATTGAAATCAGACTAGTTAAAAAAGGTGAGTTAGCTCCACGAACAGGGAATGCATTTTTAGAGAAACCAGCACCGATAGTAGTACCGACACCATCGAAACCAAAAGAATATTATAATTCATGTGTAGAAATGAGGAAAGTTCATCCTCAAGGAGCAGTCAAAGGAGATCCATGGTACAATCCAGTATTAGATCGAGACAGTGATGGCAGAGCATGTGAAAACAATTCTAATTAGTACATAGAATTTCATATAAATAGACTGAAAGAGGATGTATATCCTCTTTTAATTTCAAAAATTATAGTAGTCATACAGCAAGGAAGTTTTCCAGACTCTTTTAAAAAAAGCAGTCGGAAAACTTCCTTTTTAAAAGAGTCAAAAAAATAAATGATATAATATTAACATTGTGGAAAAAGAGTGGCTGATGTACTAAAATCTTTACAATTAAAAAATCAAAAGACTGATGAAATTTACACTTTAGAAGATAAAACATATTTCAAACAGAGTGAATTAAAAGGGGAGGAACCAGATTTTACAATTGTGAGAGACGAAGATGAAACAAAACATTGCAAACAAAATAAAGTAAATGAGGGGTTTTAATGAGAATATATATATGTAAGCTAAAGAAGGCAGTGCAAATACTTTTAACATGTGTAATCATGTGCAGTTTGACAGGATGCTTGAACAGAAATATTCGAAATTTATCAGATAAAGAAATTGTAAGACAAATTCAAGAGAAGATGAAAGAAGAGATGGATAAGCTTCATTTTGAAGTGGATTTTTCAGATTACGAATTCCAAGTTAATACAGGAGTGGAAATTCAATCAAACTTTGGAACAGTAACGTTGAAAGATAAGCGATATAACTATGATCCAATAGAAATTTATGATGGAAATTTTGAAGTGATAGATACAAATAAAATTGGAGTGAATCCGATTTTATTTGTAGCACAAGGGTATCAAAATTATAAAGAAACCGGATTGATTAATACAGCAGATTTTAAAAAAGAAGTACAAAATATTTTAGAGATTTTAAAATTGAAAAACATTGAGGGCAAGCAACTGCCGTTTAGAAGTACGATTCCATATGAAGGGAAAAAATATGCATATGTAGCTAATATTAATAAACTTGATAAAATCAGATATATTGTTAATTATAGTACAGTATTTGGTACCAAAGGTAGAATGAATGATGAAGAATATCTTGAATTTTTCAATCAAAAAACAACAAGAGGAATTAATTATGAAACTTTAGAAAAAAAATTGAAATATGAAGTAGTTGTTACTTTTAAAGTGAATAGTATAGTTGAGGATTATGAAATTAAAAATATCCAAAATACAATAGAAAATAAAAATATAATAATAAATATAATATAAGAGAGGGTTTAATTTGAAAAGTAGTACAGCAAATATTTTAGAAATAACTGTGAATCAACAGGCATATGGAAGTGGTAGTGAAAAAATAGCTGTAAATAATCAAGGATATGTCTATTCAAATCAAAACTTAACTTTTGAAAAAGAGTTAAATGCTAATTATATATTAGAGAAAAATAAAAACAACCTCCAAACTCACAACACTGCATCAGGTCTTGATATAACGAGTTATAGTGTGTATAGCGGGTATAAAGAATTAACCAAAAAGCCAATCGGTGTTATTGTTGGAGTAGCAGGAACTGACCTGAAGAATTCTAAAGACATGGAACAAAATTTGAATCCTTTGTTAAATCGAAGTGTATATAATCATAAACAAACAAGTGAGTTGGAGCATGATGTGACTTCAACGCGTGAGGTTCGTATGCGAGAGGGTGATAGGATATCGATTACTTCTACGGATCCAAACGTGTTATATGAATTGGAAATTCGTCAAAAAGTTGAGGCGTTACAGCAATATCGAAAGGATAATATCCCGATTACATTAGTGGGTGATTCAAAGGGCGGTGAGGATGCTGCGTATTTGGCGTTGAGTTTTGTTAAGTCAACTAAATCAGAACATGATATGGATTATTCAGCTGTAAGTGTGTATTTGACAAATCCTAAGGGAATTCGAGTAAGTGATGAAGATTATAGAGTTCTTGAAAATATGGCGGCAAGAGGAAATATTACAGTAGAAGTTATTTATCCAGAAGTACTGAGTAAATTTGGATTGGATAAGATTACGCGTGAAATTCCACATAGTTGTAAGGTGTACACTGTACCGAATCGTTTGAGGTCGAGTATTGATAATCATACAATTGGAAATTATGAAGATGAAGTATATCAGGGATTAGGAGGGAATTACAAATTCCAATGTGATGAAGAGCCGACTAAAATTAGTGAGTCATCACTATATGCTGATCATGCGTTAGGGATGGACATTGACGTATTTGTTGGTTATCGATATGTTGTATCTCGGATTACAGATCAATCTGGAAAGACCATGTCGGTTAATGATTATTTTTTTGAAGCAAAGAGGAAAGAATTAGAAAATTTGTGCAGTAAAATTGAATTAGACATTATGCAACTTACACGCCTCAAAGAAGAGCCATTGGACATGTATTTTACAAACAAGGTTATACAGAGGAAATCAGATTTAATGAGGCGACATGAAAGTTTGATTCGAAGAACAACTCCGTTCTCAATGTACATTCGCGATAAGAAAGATTTGATGTTCAGTTCAGATATGATGGAAGCAGAAATGAAAAAGGTATATGAACGTGAATTAGAATCTCATGTGGCTATAGAATCTAGTAATTATATGAAGGAAGTCCGTAGATGTGTTGAAAGAAATATAGAATTGTACAAAATAGGAATAGAAAACGAGATAAGAGAGTTAACAAAACGAAAAAATAGAATTCAAGAAGATTTGATACCGACGATAGAAGCTTCGAAACGAAATTTTCAACAATCGCAAAATGATATTAAAATGGTTGTTGAAAAAAGAATACTACCCGGGAAGGAGTGATTGGAATCGGGTATTTTATGAATAAGAAATACGGAACAGCGAGTAACATTGCATCTGAAATGACCAATATGATAAAAGACTACTTAGAAAGTGAAAAAGGACTTTATGACCGAGAATTGTACAATCACTCCTCTGAATTTAAACAACAATCGCAAGAAGATGAGCGATTTTCAGGAAGTGGTGTTGAATCAATAGTTGGAGTAGTAAATGAGGAATACGAGCAGTACAATCGGCAATACAGGTATAGATATCAAGAGATATTAAATGATAGAAAATCACTATTTAATATGAGGTAGGTTTGAACTAGTAGAATCGTTTGATATGGTAGTGAGTGCTACGCAGGTATTGTGAACCAAAAATTATCGATGTTTTTTTAGCGTGAAAGGATGAGTTGTAAAACTTCGTCCTTTTTTTGAAATTTGGTATAATAAATAAAAAGGAAGTGACAACGATGATACAATACAAAGAAATAATGATGACAAATGATAACATCGATTGTATAAAAGAAATTTATGCGAGTGAAAATTGGATTGCTTATCTTTGTAATGATGAGAAGTTGCTACGAGCGTTTGAAAACTCACTTTTTATACTCGGGGCATTTGATGGAGATGTGTTAGTCGGTTTTGCTCGTTGTGTCGGTGATGGGGAGCATATACTGCTGTTACAAGATTTTATTGTTGATGTGAATTATCGTCAACGAGGAATTGGGAAACAGTTGTTTCAACAAATATGGGAAAAATACCAAGCGGTTCGAATGTTTCAGGTTGTAATAGATCTTGAAAATCCTGTGGCAAACCAATTTTATCAGTCGGCTGGAATGAAGTCGCTTGTAGAAGGAAGTATGATTTCATATTATTATCCAAGATAAACGTTCTCAAGGTAAAGTATAATGAAAATATATCAATAACGGAGGTTGAAGTATGACTAAAGTGAATGTACAAGGTTATTTAGAGAATATTAATGCACCGTGGGGTCAATTATTTTATCAACTGATCTGGCATAATATGCCTTTTGTGGGGAAAAGGATACTTGATTTTGGGAGCGGTTTTGGTGTGAGTGCGAATTATTTCGCGAAAGCCAATGAGGTCATCGCTATTGAACCAAATTTGGAAATGATTGAGCATCGCTTATGTGAGCATGAATATACTCAAATACAAGGAGATATAGCGAAACTCGCTCAGTTTGAAGACGGAGTATTTGATGTTGTGATTTGTCATAATGTATTTGAATACGTTGATAATCGTGAGGAGATTATTGCTGAGTTTCATCGTGTTTTAAAGCCAAATGGTATTATTTCACTTGTTAAACATAATAAACAAGGGAAGATAATGCAAAAAGTTGTCTTTGAAAATAATGTTGAAGAGGCGATGTCATTAATTGCGGGTGAAGATGTTGCATCTGTGAATTTCGGTCATATTGCTGAGTATGAAAATCAAGATTTAGAAGCATTCTGTCAAAGTTATTTTACCATTGCTGATATTCAGGGAATTCGGATTTTCTTTGGACTTCAGCGGAATGAAATGAAAGTAGAAGATGATTGGTTTGAACGAATGTTTCAAGTTGAAACTGTTGCTCAACGAATTCCAGCATTTCGTGACATTGCTTTTTTTCAACATATCATTTTAGAAAAACAAGTGTAATTAAGAAAGGAGATATCATGATTCATATTGAAAATTGGGATAGAAATAAAGCTGACCGTAGGCGATTGAGGGAACTTTATCATCAATCATTTCCTTTTGAAGAGCGCGTTCCGTTCTGGCTTTTGTCGAGTAAGACAAAACGTGATGAAAATAATTGGCAGTTGTTGTATGATGATGAAGAATTTATCGGATTAGTTTACACTGCGTGTTATGAAGACATCGTCTTTATTTGGTATTTTGCCCTTTTGCCTGATAAGCAAGGGTCAGGTTATGGGAGTGCGATTCTTCAAATGCTCTACCAAAAGTATGAAGGAAAACGACTTATTTTAAATATTGAGATAGATGATCCAAAAAGTGCAAACAACGATGAAAGAAAGAGACGGAAACGATTTTACTTACGCAATGGTTATGAGGAATGTGGATTTTACACAAAAGAAGCAGGAGTTGAATTTGAAATGTTGAGTTGTGGCGGTAAAATTGAGTACAAAGAATACCAAACGTTATTAGATAAATACTTTGGAAAAATTTTGTGTCGACTTTTTTTAAGGTCTGTGGATTGAATTGATAATTTAAAATAGATGTATGTAAATTAAATACATCTATTTTTCTTATTGCCAGAAATAGTGTATAATAATGTTACATGGACAAAATAAATTGAGGAGTTGACGACGTGAAACTATATAATAGTTTAACAAAACAAGTTGAAGATGTAGTTCCGATGAATGAAAAGGAAATTTCAATGTATGTTTGCGGACCGACTGTGTATAATTATGTTCACATCGGAAATGCGCGACCACCACTTGTGTTTGATTTTTTAAATCGCGGATATACGTGGCTTGGTTATGAAGTGAAACATTTTTCGAATATTACAGATATCGACGATAAAATTATTGCTAAAGCGATACAAGCAGAGATGAGTGAAAAGGAAATTTCTGATTTTTATAAAAATGCGTACAATGAAGATTTGCGCGCATTAAATATTAAACCATTGTCAGGACAACCAACAGTTGTTGAATCAATGGATAAAATTATTGCTTTTATCGCTGATTTAATTGAACGTGGTTATGCGTATGTTTCCGAAGATAAGACGGTATATTTTGATACTTCAAAAGTAAATGAATATAGTTTATATGTAGGTCAAAATTTAGATGAACTCGCAGTAGGCCAAAGAATTGCTTTAGAGGCTGGGAAGCGTGGTCACTATGATTTTGTATTATGGAAACCGACACAAGAAGGAATAAAATTCGATGCACCATGGGGTGAGGGGCGTCCTGGTTGGCATACAGAATGTGTTGTTATGATTGAAGACAATTTCCAAGGTATGATCGATATTCATGGAGGAGGAGGAGACCTTCGTTTTCCACATCATAGCAATGAAATGGTGCAATCAAAAGCATTGCATGATCATCATTTAGCAAATGTATGGGTGCATACTGGCATGATTCAAATTAACCAGGAAAAAATGTCGAAGTCACTTGGGAATTTCATTTTACTGCGTGATTTTTTAAAGGTGTATTCGAGTGATGTTATCCGTTACTGGATGTATAACACGAGTTACCGCTCAACACTTGATTACACGGAAGAAATTCTGCTCTCTTCACAAAAATCAATTGATAAATTATGGCTTGCATATGATACAGCGCTTTTACAAGCGAGTGAAATCATCGTATCAGTGCCAATTGAGGAACCACTTGCCTATTTAGAAACATTAAAAATGGAGATGAAATCATATATCGAGGGTGATTTAAATACAGCGAATATGATTAGCTTACTTTCAAAGTTAACAAAGTATTTCAATGATGAAGTTTCACGGCTTGAGGGGTTGCGCTTGTTTAAAACAGTCGCCGAAATTCTCGGTTTTATGTTTGTTGATAAGCAAATTGATGAGACAATTCATGAGTTGTTAGAAAAACGTGAGCGAGCTCGTAAAGAAAAAGATTTTGAATTAGCGGACAATATTAAAAAACAACTTTTAGAGAAAAAAATAAAAATTCGCTAAAACGAGAAACCACAAGAAAAACATAACAATAATTTGAAAATATATATAGGAGTGCGTAAGATGACCCAATTTTTACACGGGAAAAATAGTTTATTTGAATACTTAAAGACAGGGAAAAAGATTTATCGCGTAATGTTAAGTGAAACATTACTACCGAAAGATAAATCGCATATCGAGCGCTCACTCCAGCATTTTAGTGTTCCGTATGAATTTATGAAAAAGAAAGAGCTCGATAAAATTTCTGATAAAAATCAAGGGGTGATTTTAGAAATTGACGAATTTGAATATGAAGAACTCGATACTTTTTTAACGCAAAATGTTGACGCGAAAAGTTTGATTCTTTTTGATCACATTGAAGATCCACGTAATTTCGGTGCAATTGTACGAAGTGCAGAATGTGCTGGGGTAGATGCAATTATCATTCCGAAAGATCGCGGTGTGAAAGTGAATGAAACAGTGTACAAGACTTCGGCGGGGGCGGTGAGTTTTGTACCGATTATTCAAGTTACAAATATTGCAAGAACGTGTGAACGTTTGAAAGAAGCGAACTATTGGCTAGTGGGAGCTGATGGGAATGCAGATTATAATTATACGGAAGTTGATTATACATATCCAACGTGCTTTATCGTTGGAAGTGAAGGAAAAGGAATATCAAAAACGGTACTGAAAAAATGTGATTTCATTGTCTCAATACCGATGTTTGGGAAAGTGACATCACTCAATGTGTCAGTAGCCACAGCATTGCTCATTTATGAAGCTGTGCGACAAAGAGAGGGAAAGAAGTAAATGACAGATGAGGAATTAGTTTATTTAATGAGGGAAAAAAATGAAGATGCAGAATCAATTTTCATGAAAAAATACGAAAATGTAATTCAACGAATTAGTTTTACTGCTGTTGGCTACTTTGCTCATGATAATGAGGTGAAGTCAACAGCATATTTTGTTTTAATGCAATGTGTTCAAAGTTATGATGAGAAATTAAATAATTTATTTATAACATATTACAACACATGTCTACGTAATCGTTTGAAGAGTTTGCTCAGGCGGTATCATTATAGTGAGAAAAATCAATGGATACACACATATCAAGATATTACAGAATTGGAAGTGAAAGATTATACACTTCATGAACCACTTCACAAATATATAGCGGAAGAACAGCAGAGGGAGGTACTTGCCTATTTAAATGTAATTGAAAAAGCCGTATTTCAAAAGACGATAGAGGGTTACAATAGTGCTGAAATTGCGATGTCAGAAAACGTTTCGATAAAAAAGGTGTACAACACGATTTATAAAGTGAAAAAGATGCTAAAAAAATGAAAAACGGCTGATTTTAATTTGACAAACAAACGTTTTATGGTATAATAGTTAGGATAACCAAGAGGTGATAGAGTGGCTGAGAAAGTAACACTAATTTGTGAAGAGTGTTTTCATCGTAATTATTCAACATCAAAGAATAAGCAAACGATGGTAAAACGTATTGAATTAAAGAAATTTTGTCGAAATTGCAAGAAACATACATTGCATAAAGAGACGAAGTAAAGGAGGAATAATAGTATGGCAATTAAACGTGAACGTCAGACAACAAAAACTGTAGTTTTAGATGATAAACCGGTAAAGATAGAAGAAAAGAAATCGACAGCGAAAAAAGAAAAAGCGACAGTCTCAAAGAAGAAAGAACGTTTTCTTTCTCCAAAAGCATTAAAGGAAGAATATTCAAAAATCACGTGGTCTTCGCCTAAGCGAATTGCTCGTGAAACAGTTTGGATTGTTTTCTTTCTTGTATTAGTAGCAACTTTTATCGCATTGGCAGATTTAGGTATTTATCATATTGTTACAAGCATTACGAAGACGAATGCAGCATTTGACGACATGAAAGCTGGTCTTATTGGACTTGGAGTAAGTGTTGTTGTGATTGCTCTTATCTTTTACTTTCTTCGTGAACGATCAACGAAGAAAAAAGCAGCATAATTTATGAAAAAGACAGTGTAAGCTGTTTTTTTTAAGCAAAAGAGGTTTTAAATATATGGTTAACACAGAAGAGCTTGAAGTAAACTGGTACGTTGTACATACGTATTCAGGTTATGAAAATAAAGTAAAAGCAAATTTGGAAAAACGAATTGAAACGATGGAGATGCAGGATTACATTTATCGTATTATTGTGCCAACATCAGTTGAAGTAGAAGAAAAAGAAGGAAAACGAGTTGAAAAAGAGAAAAAATCGTTTCCCGGATATGTTCTTGTTGAGATGAAGATGCTTGATGAGGCGTGGTATGTTGTCCGTAATACACCAGGTGTAACAGGATTTGTTGGTTCACATGGGAATGGTTCTAAACCAAATCCATTGATGCCGTGGGAAGTTGATTCAATCCTTGCTTCTATGGGAAGTGTTGAAGAGAAAATTGTTGGAATTCCAGTTGAAATTGGAGAAGTTGTATTTATTAAAGCTGGTCCATTTGCTGAAAGTGAAGGGAAAATTACAGATATTGATACAATGCACGGTAAAGTTGTAGTGGATGTTGAATTCTTTGGCCGAAGCACAGCTGTTGAATTACCAATGAGTGATATTGAGAAAATTGAATTGTAGAGTGATGAGAAACAATGCGTAAGTCATTGTTTTTTTCATGAAATAAATAAAATCAGGAGAGTATGATGAAAAAATTTTTAGATTATATTACAAAAGATCAAAAAGGCCAACGTATTTGGGCAATTTTATTTGGAAGCGTCGGAACGATGATCGCGTTTGCGATGGCAATATTATTTTGGGATTCTTCAAGAGAACTGTATAAAAATATTGGGCCATCATTATCAGTTCCAATTGGATTCCTGTGTGTATATTATCTCGGTATTCAAAAAAATCGTGGGAATATCCTTGGTATGGTTGCTAATGTCAATGAGTTGATTGTGAATATTCTGTTTGGAAATTTCGGATTTGTTGCTGGTGCGGTATACAACGGAATAAGTCATGTTGTTGGTTTTTTAGAATGGAATACCAACAGTAATGAAAGTGGTGTAACGCAAGTTCGTGATATTAAGGAACGTAAGGGAATTGTAACTTTAATTTTCTTCCTTGTATTAGGGACTGTGTTTGTTTTTGCTAACTGGCACTTTAATTGGATTGGAAATAATGATTTAAGTTCACCAATATTTTGGGGGAATATTGTTATTCTATATTTGGGGATTGTTGCACAAGGTGCGATGGTGCTCCGTTACCGTTACTCTTGGTGGTTGTGGTTTGCAGTAAATATCATTGCGATTCCAATTCAATTTGTAACTGGAAATTATGTCTTTGGTGTCATGTTTATTTTCTATGAATTGAACTGTGTTCTCTCTTTATATGCGCAATATACATCAGAAAATGTAGAAGCATAATATTGTGATAAATACATATGAAATTTCATGAAAGATACTTGCAAGCAATAGTAAAACATGATATAATAACTTGAAAACTTTCTCTAGTGAAGGAATATAACTAGGGCGGAAGGAGTTAGTAATATGAAAAATGGAATTCACCCAGAATACAAAAAAATGACAGTCGTTTGTACTACTTGTGGGAATGAGTTTGAAACAGGTTCATCACTTGATGCAGATATGATGCGTGTTGATACATGTTCAAATTGCCATCCATTCTATACTGGACGTCAACGTTTCGTTGCCGCTGATGGACGTGTTGAACGTTTCATGAAAAAGTATGGAATCGAACAAAAAGAAGAAAACGAATAATTGATTTGCATTGGCATTTTTGCCAATGCTTTTTTTATGAAAAAGAGCGGAGTTTCTGCAATAAAATTCTGACATTTTAGGGGAAATCTGCTATAATTAAAGTGATGTAAATAACAGGAGGATTATTTTAATTATGGTATATGAACAACGTCATGATGGATGGATAGAAGTGATTTGTGGAAGCATGTTTGCTGGAAAAACAGAAGAATTAATTCGACGTTTAAAGCGTTTTGAATTTGCGAATAAGCCATATGTTGTATTTAAACCGAAAATAGATAATCGTTATAGTGAAAATGAGGTTGCGTCGCACAGTGGAAGTAGAAGCCAAGCTGTCGTTGTTGAAAATAGTGCTGAAATTTTAGAAGAAGTTAAGCAATCGTATAGTCATGTTGATGTAGTTGCGATTGACGAAGTACAATTTTTCGATGAAGGTATTGTTGAGGTAGCGGAAATGTTTGCGAATCAAGGAAAGCGCGTGATCGTTGCTGGACTTGACATGGATTTTAGAGGAGTACCATTTTCTATCGTTCCTGAATTATTAGCACGTGCGGAGTTCATTACGAAACTTACAGCGATATGTCATGAATGTGGAGCGCCTGCAACACGGACACAACGTATTATCAATGGTGTTCCAGCAGCGTTTGATGATCCAATTGTGCTTGTAGGAGCAGATGAACGTTATGAAGCACGTTGTCGCCACTGTCATAAAATCAAACAATAAAGATAAAGGAGTACTTGTATAGTATGATAAAAAGTTTAATAGCAATACGTGATCGTTATAATCAATTAACAGAGTGGTTAAGTGATCCTGAGGTTGTGAGTGATCCTAAAAAGTTGATGAAATATTCAAAAGAGCAATCATCACTTGCACAAATCGTAGAGGCGTATAATCAATATGAGCAGATGCAAAATGATTTAGGTGCAGCTAAACAAATTCTTGAAGAAGAAAAAGATGAGGAATTACGCGAATTTGCAAAAGAGGAAATTAAGCAATTAGAAACAGATATTGAAAAGATGGAAGATGAATTACGCCTTCTACTTATTCCGAAAGATCCCAATGATGAAAAAAATGTTATCGTTGAAATCCGTGGAGCTGCTGGTGGAGATGAAGCGAATATTTTTGCTGGTGATTTATTCCGTATGTATTCAAAATATGCGGAAACACAAGGTTGGAAAATTGATGTACTTGATACGAATGAATCTGATGCCGGAGGATTTTCACTTATTTCATTTATGATAAAAGGACAAGGTGCATATTCTAAGTTGAAATTTGAGTCAGGAAGTCATCGTGTACAACGTGTTCCGGCAACTGAATCACAGGGGCGTATTCACACATCAACTTCAACGGTGCTTGTTATGCCAGAAGTCGATGATGATATTGAAGTAGATATCAAAGATAATGATATTAAAGTGGATGTATATCGATCAGGGGGAGCTGGTGGACAATCAGTTAATACAACGGATTCAGCTGTTCGATTGACGCATTTACCAACAGGACTTGTTGTAACGTGTCAAGATGGTCGATCACAACATGAAAATAAAGATAAAGCTTTTAAAGTGCTGAAAGCACGACTTTATGATTTACAACTTCAAAAGCAACAACAAGAAGCAGCCAATCTTCGACAATCAAAACTTGGAAGTGGAGATCGTAGTGAAAAGATTCGAACGTACAATTATCCACAAAACCGTGTAACAGATCATCGTATTGGATTGACTATTCAACAACTTGATCGAATTATAGAAGGAAAACTCGATGATGTTATCGCAGGTCTTTTAGCTGAAGAACAACGTCAGAAAATTGAGGAAAGTGGTCAAACAAATGAGTAAGACGTATAAGACTGTATTAACTGCTGCTGAACAGCAATTAGATAATGCTGGATTACAATCAACAGTTGCAAGAATGCTTCTCATGGGGGCTACTCAGATGGAGAGCAGTGAGTTGTTTTTACGCTTCGAAGAAGTGATTAGTGAAGATGAAATTGTGAAATTTCATCAAATGCTCAATCGATTTCAAAACGGAGAAGCACCACAGTATATCTTAGGATATGAATATTTCTTTGGACGTGACTTTATCGTTAATCCAGATGTCTTGATTCCAAGACCAGAAACAGAATATTTGGTAGAATCAATTTTAGAGTTTACTGATGATTATTTTTCAGAAGAAGCACAGTTAAGCCTAGTTGATGTCGGTACAGGTAGTGGCGCAATTGGGATTAGTCTTGGTTGTGAGGAATCAAAATATCGCGTTACATTGACCGATATTAGCGAAATGGCACTTGATGTTGCGAAACAAAATGCCATTAAGTTTGGACTTGATGTAAAGACATATTGTGGAAATATGCTTGATCCTCTAATTGAAGCGAAAGAAAGTTTTGATATTTTTGTATCGAATCCACCGTATATACCAACCGAAGAAGAAGTAGAAGCGCTTGTGAAAGAAAATGAGCCGCATCTTGCATTATTTGGTGGGAAAGATGGTTTGAAGTTTTATCGCGAAATATTTATGAACGTTAAAAAAATCATTAAACCAAAAGCGTTATTAGCATTTGAAATTGGCTGGAATCAAGGTGAAGTACTTAAAGCATTGGCACAAGAGGCATTTCCAAATGCAACGGTGATGATAAAAAAAGACTATAATGACTTAGATCGAATGTTATTCATATTTTGTGCGTGAGGTGATAACAAAATGGAAGCAAAACAAGTTGCACACCACCTTGTTCAAGGCGGTGTAGCTGCTATACCAACAGATACAGTATATGGCTTGGCAGCAGATTTATACTCGACAGAAGGAATTGCTTCAATCTATCGTTTGAAGCAGAGAAGCCTTGAGAAATCATTGATTTTATTCTTACCTGATATAGAGACAATTCATCGCATTCCAGTTAAGTTAACAAATACGGTGGAGCATTTTATTGAGCAATTTTGGCCGGGAGATGTGACAATTATCTTACAATTGACCGAAACTGCTTTTCAAAATTCATTTTGGAAACTACGTGCGGCAAAAGATGGGAGCATCGCATTGCGAATACCGAATCATGGAGATGTTCGTAATTTGATGCGTAAATATAAAATTTGTTTAATGACGACAAGTGCAAATCTTTCAGGTCAAGAGCCGTGTCAAACAGAAGCGGAAATTTATAATCAATTTGGTTCTGATTTTGTCATTTTAGATGGTAAAAATGGGATGTCACAAGTTGCTTCGACAATTATTGATTGTCGAGATGATGCATTTTCAATCGTACGAGCTGGAAGGTTGAGTTCGAGTGCTGAATTTATACAATTTAAGGAGGAAAACTTATGAAAATAGGAATTGCAAGTGACCATGGTGGTCTTAATTTGAAAAAAAGCTTAATTGATGAATTAAGTACTTTGGGATACGAAGTAACAGACTTTGGACCAAATGAACCTGCATCTGTTGATTATCCTGATTACTCAATAAAAGTGACAGATGCAATCTTAAGTGGAGAAATTGACCGTGGTATTCTTGTATGCGGTACAGGAATCGGTATGTCAATTGCTGCCAATAAAGTAAAAGGCATTCGCTGTGCATTAACACATGATGTATTTTCTGCTCAAGCAACACGAGCACATAATGATACGAATGTGATCGCACTTGGTGAACGTGTAATTGGTCCAGGACTTGCATTACTCGTTGTTAAAACGTGGCTTGAAACTGAGTTTGAAGGTGGAAGACATGCAACGCGTATCGGTAAAATTACAGAATTAGAAAATTGCTACTAAAAAAATAATACATTACAATTACAGGAGGAAATATTATGTCAAAATTACATGTATTTGATCATCCACTTATTCATGATAAAATGACGATGATTCGTAAAAAAGAAACAGGTACTAAAAACTTTAGAGAAACGGTTAACGAAATTGCGGCGTTGATGACATATGAAATTTTCCGTGATTTACAAATGGAATCAGTTGAAATTGAAACACCAGTTACAAAGACAGTTCAAAAATCGGTATCGGAAAAAGTTGTCATTGTGCCTATTTTACGTGCGGGTCTTGGAATGGTCGATGGTATTTTATCACTTGTTCCAACTGCTCGAGTTGGACATGTTGGGATTTATCGTGATGAAGAAACATTAGTGCCACATGAATATTTTGCGAAATTTCCTTCAACGATGAATGAAGCGCTGACACTTGTTGTCGATCCGATGCTTGCAACTGGGGGATCAGCAGTTGAAGCAATTAAAATTGTAAAAGAGCGTGGCGCAAAACGTATTAAACTTGTGTGCCTTGTTGGTGTTACAGAAGGAATTCAAGCAGTAAAAGAAGAACATCCAGATGTTGATATTTACTTAGCAGCGCTAGATAATGGGCTAAATGAAGCGAGTTATATTACACCTGGTCTTGGAGATGCGGGAGATCGCTTATTTGGTACAAAATAAAAGGGTTGAAGAGCCCTTTTTTTGTATACATTTTCATGAAAAACATTGACACTACTAACTAAAAAATGTATAATCTACATATTCATCATTATAAAGGAGCATATTATGAGTAACAGTACAGTAAAAAAATTAGGTTTTTGGAGTATCGTTCTCTTTGGAGTGAACTCTATTATTGGAACAGGAATTTTCTTAACACCTGGTGATGTTATTAAGCAAGCTGGAACATGGGCTCCATTTGCTTACATTGTTGCCGGATTATTCGCAACAACAATTGGGATTGTGTTTGCAACAGCAGCCAAATATGTGAAGACAAATGGTGCAGCATATGCATATACTACAGCAGCATTTGGACCTAAAGTAGGTATTTATGTTGGGGTAACACGAGCAATTTCAGCATCAATTGCTTGGGGAGTACTTGCAACAGCCGTTGTAAAGACACTTTTTGAAATTTTTTATCCAGTAGCATCTAATCCATATCATAATTACTATTATTTAGCTGGATTATTTGTATTAGTGGGAATTTTATTATTAATCAATTTATATGGAGTACGCGCAGTAGAGCTTGCAAGTAATATTTCAACACTTGGAAAACTACTCGCACTTGCCCTCTTTGTACTAGTAGGTATCGTATTGATTATTCAAGGGACAAACCACTATGCTGAATCAGCAAAATTGGCAACGTATCCTTCACTCAAACTATTTGGAACAGTGACAGCAGCTGGTTCATCACAGCCAGTAGGTGTTATTGTTGCAAGTATTACAGCACTCTATGCGTTTACAGGGTTTGAAAATATCGGAACGGCAGCAGAAGATATGAAAAATCCAGAGAAAAACTTACCTCGTGCCATTCCATTGACGTTATTAATTGTTGCAATTGCATATATTTCAGTTGTTGTGACAGGTATGTTTTTAGATCCAAAAGCAATTGTTATGTCTCAAGATACAGTACGCCTTGCAGCAGTATTTACAGGTTTCTGGAAAACCGTAATTGTACTTGGAGCAGCAGTATCGATGTTTGGAATTAACATTGCAGCTTCATTTTCGGCTCCACGTATTTGGACGGCTCTTGCAGATAATAATGCAGTGCCACAAATTATGGCAAAGAAAAATAAACGAGGAGTACCAGTATTTGCCTTTATTGTAACAGCAGCATTAGCTCTTACGTTCCCACTTGCATTACGATTTGATGTTTCATCACTTGCAGGACTTTCAGTTATTGTTCGATTCATTCAATATATTCTTGTTCCACTTGCAGTTTTAAAAATGGCAACAAGCAAGATGGAAAAATGGTCAACTATTACACGAAATGTATGGACAGAGTATGTTTTACCAGTTGTTGCAATCGGTACAAGTATTGTATTGATGGCAGTATATAACTATCCAAGTTTATTGTTTGTAAAAGACAAAAAAGGAACTTTTGCGATTGAAAATGGATGGAATACACTTTCTATTTTCTTCCTTGTAACATTACTTATTTTTGTTCCAATCTGTATATATGTATATTATTATACTGGCGAAAAGAAAAGAAAAACAGCATAAATTAAGGAATATCTGAGAAAATACTTTCTCAGGTATTTTTTTTAACAAAGCAAACCACTTCCCTTTTTGAAGTGTCGGTGTTATAATGAATCGAACTTGAAAAATTTAAAGGAGGCCTGACTATGGCAAATGTATTATATATTACAGCAAATCCAAAAGCAGTGGAGTATTCAGCTTCACTTCAAGTTGGTCAAACATTTATTGAAGCATACAAAGAAGTAAATCCAAATGATGAGGTAACAACACTTGATCTTGTTACACTTGAATACTCAGACATTGATTATACAGTGATGGGTGCAGTTGGAAAGTTGATGAATGGAGTTGATTTCTCCGATTTAACAGCAGAAGAACAATCAATTTTAGGTGTACGACAAGGACTTCTCAAACAATTCATGGCAGCAGATAAAGTGATTTTTGTTACGCCAATGTGGGAACTTGGTTATCCATCTTATGTGAAAAAATATCTTGATGTTATTACAGTAGCTGGTGAAACATTCCGGTATACAGAAAAAGGATTACCAGAAGGTCTTCTTCGTGGTATGAATAAAAAAGCGATGCATATTCAAGCATCAGGTGGAAATTATACTGATGAAATTGTGAAACTTGGACAAAGTGGTCAACTTGGAGCGTCGATGATGCTTGCAGATAATTATTCAGATAAACAACTCCATGCAATAATGCATTTTATTGGAATTGAAGATTATACACATATCTATGCTTCACAGCAATCAACACCAGAAGCAGCAACAGAACTTGAAGCAGCAAAACAAAAAGCAATTGAACTTGCAAAAGCGTGGTAAAAGAAAAAGACACATTGAAATGTGTCTTTTTATATTTGATCAATATCAAATTCATTTTTAATAGCGTTGATAGTATCGAGGAATCGATCGTTATAGTTAATACTATCGATGATTGTCAACGGGATGTTAAACTGTTGATAGAGTGATAACAATCGATCATTAAGGTGTATGCGTCGTTCTTCATCTGGCACAAGGCGTGTGCCATCTTGAATGAATTTAACTTTTGGTGTGAGATATATAAACATATCTGCAGTATAATTTCGACACTTTTCAAGAAGTTCGGCATGTGCTTTCTTATAATCATCTTCGCTTATATCACCTGCAATCATGATGTCAGATTTGTATAATTCGAGATAAAACAGTGTGACAATTGGATCGGTATCAACAATAAGCATACGGTGTGCTTTTTTATTTTTCAATTTATCTTG
This sequence comes from Culicoidibacterales bacterium, assembly GCA_051649665.1. GTDB lineage: Bacteria > Bacillota_I > Bacilli_A > Culicoidibacterales > JBOFHN01 > JBOFHN01. The sequence continues at coordinate 60 of JBOFHN010000057.1, read as the reverse complement.
TAAGAGTTGTGAATTGGCAATATGAACGAAATCTTTTGGTTGATAACAAGATTCGATGCT
>JBOFHN010000056.1:0-10906 GCA_051649665.1 Culicoidibacterales bacterium | reverse complement strand
GGTTATGATTTAGGTGCTGAAGATATTGATTTAACAGAAATGTGGAATAATATTTATGCTTATTACATGGAAACAGCATCGCCATATCCTGTTACACCGTGGTTATATAGTGGAGTAACGATAGATAAAAATGAGAATGAACCTTATGGATCATTCCGTTCACGTCTTCAATTTTTTATTGATATGTTTGATTTTGTCGGTCCTGAAAAAGCGATGAAAGATTTTAATAAAGCATATCGTCGAGCACTTGCTAAAGGCCCGCTGCCAATGACAATGACTGAATTTATAATTCGTACGTTTAGTACTTCATCAGGATATAATTTTGCGAGTTATTTTGAAAATAAAGGTTTTCCAGTATCACAGGAATTGAAACGCTGGTCATTTGAACAAGGATTTAAAAATATCACATCGATGCAGCCATTGTATGGTATTTCAACACAAGCAGGAACGATTGCTAAGGCGGAAACAGCTCGCCAAGCACTAGGACTTGCTCACCGCTATACACTTGTGCCCACAGCAAAAGCACAATTACTCAATACAAACGCATCACTGACAGTCGATGTGAAAGCTCCTGATATGTCTGTTTTGCAAGGGAGAGAAGTTATTTTATATGACGGTAATACTGAAATTAATCGGCAAACAATTGTCGGGAATAAAGTGGTGTTTAATAATGTGCCACTAGGTGAATATACAGTGAAATTACCAACGATGCCAACAGGATTGTATCGATATGATGAATTTAATTATGTTACAGTTACGGAAAAGGGTGCAACATTAGAAGCTAATTATGAAATTTTAACACAAACTGTATATCGAAATGATGTTAATATTAATTTTCGAGGGCTTGGAAATGCCCTGTTTACTAAAATAAATTATAACAGCCAATCGCATTCAATTGATGTTGAAAAATTAGGGGCAACACCACATGCGTACTATACAACTACATATGCATCGTATAAAATATATGATGCAAATAATAATGTGGTAGATGCAGCAGATTTTAATGGTAAAGATAATAGTTCATTTAAACGAACAAGTCCATTTCTTGAAGGATACAAACTAGAGATTTTTCACTCGGAACCTTCAAGGGTTACAATGATGGCTGAAATTGATAATCAGAACATTTACAAACAAACAGCGAAAACAGCGACCTATACACTTCGCGATGGTCTTTTTGTATTGAATGGTGATAAAAGAACGAGTATCGATATTTTACAAGATATGCTCCGGACATATTTGAATAATTTAGTTGCAAAATATGGAAAAGATCAAGCTAAAACAAGAATTTATAACAGTGCACATGCGAATGTAATTGCAAGTACAATCGCTCAAATGCCACTTCCAGATCAGCAAGAGATTTTAAAAGAATATCCTGATTTATTTCAGCAACTTAAAATTATTAGTCCAGCTCCATTTACAGCGAAAATAGGAGATGCTCAATCAACCACTCAAACAGAGTTGACGCAAAAAATGACTTACGAAAGCAATGGTGAATTTACAGCAGTAGCTGATTGGAAAGATGTACCTGTTCAGTCAGGAGTATTTTCAACTGGTGGCATCTATCCAGTTCATTACGCACTTACTGATTTTTTCATGTTTCAAGCGAATACTGATGTTATGTTAACAGTTGCAACAGATACAGAGAAACCAGTCCTCAGTGGAATCGCGCCAACCGTTGAACTTGTTGAAGGTGATACATTTGATCCAAAGGCAGGCATCTTAGCGACTGATAATATCGATGGTGATGTAACAAGTAAGATTGTGGTGAGTGGAACTGTTGATACAACAAAAGCCGGAACATATACTCTCACGTATACGGTGACAGATAAAGCTGGGAATAGTACAACAACAACGCAGACTGTAACGGTGAAAGCAAAAGTTAACCCAGATACAGAAAAACCAGTCCTCAGTGGAATCGCGCCAACCATTGAACTTGTTGAAGGTGATACATTCGATCCAAAGGCAGGCATCTCAGCGACTGATAATATCGATGGTGATGTAACAAGTAAGATTGTGGTTAGTGGGACTGTTGATACAACAAAAGCCGGAACATACACTCTCACGTATACGGTGACAGATAAAGCTGGGAATAGTACAACAACAACGCAGACTGTAACGGTGAAAGCAAAAGTTAACCCAGATACAGAAAAACCAGTCCTCAGTGGAATCGCGCCAACCGTTGAACTTATTGAAGGTGATACATTTGATCCAACGGCAGGCATCTCAGCGACTGATAATATCGATGGTGATGTAACAAGTAAGATTGTGGTGAGTGGAACAGTGGATACAACAAAAGTTGGAACATATACACTCACGTACACAGTGACAGATAAAGCTGGGAACAGTACAACATTTGTTCAATCAATTACAGTGAAAGCTAAAGTTATCCCAGATACAGAGAAACCAGTGCTTAGTGGAATCGCGCCAACCGTTGAACTTGTTGAAGGTGATCCGTTTGATCCAAAAGCAGGCATCTCAGCGACTGATAATATCGATGGTGATGTAACAAGTAAGATTGTGGTTAGTGGGACTGTTGATACAACAAAAGTTGGAACATATACACTCACGTATACAGTGGTAGATAAAGCTGGGAACAGTACAACATTTGTTCAATCAATTACAGTGAAAGCGAAAGTTATCCCAGATACAGAGAAACCAGTGCTCAGTGGAATCGCGCCAACCGTTGAACTTATTGAAGGTGATACATTTGATCCAACGGCAGGCATCTCAGCGACTGATAATATCGATGGTGATGTAACAAGTAAGATTGTGGTTAGTGGGACAGTGGATACAACAAAAACTGGAACATATACTCTCACGTATACGGTGACAGATAAAGCTGGGAATAGTACAACAGCAACGCAGACTGTAACAGTTAAAGCCAAAGTTATCCCAGATACAGAAAAACCAGTCCTCAGTGGAATCGCGCCAACCGTTGAACTTGTTGAAGGTGATACATTTGATTCAAAGTCGGGCATCTCAGCGACTGATAATATCGATGGTGATGTAACAAGTAAGATTGTGATGAGTGGAACTGTGGATACAACAAAAGCCGGAACATATACACTCACCTATACAGTGGTAGATAAAGCTGGGAATAGTACAACAACAACGCAGACTGTAACGGTGAAAGCAAAAGTTATCCCAGATACAGAAAAACCAGTGCTTAATGGAATCGCGCCAACCGTTGAACTTGTTGAAGGTGATACGTTTGATCCAAAGGCAGGCATCTCAGCGACTGATAATATCGATGGTGATGTAACAAGTAAGATTGTGGTTAGTGGAACTGTGGATACAACAAAATCCGGAACATACACTCTCACGTATACGGTGACAGATAAAGCTGGGAATAGTACAACATTTGTTCAATCAATTACAGTGAAAGCTAAAGTGAATCCGATGGCACGGATTGAAATTATTAAAATTGACAAAAAGTCAGCTGTATCACTTGCAGGTGTAGAGTTTGATATTAGAGATCTCAACGGCAAAATTGTTGATCACATTATTACGAATACACAAGGGAAAGCTCTATCTAAATATTTAGTTTTAGGTAGTTATACACTTTTTGAAACGAAAACACCAGTAGGATATATTTCAGATATGATGCCGATAATTGTAACACTTTCAAAAGAAAATGCAATTATAACAATTGTAAACGAAAGTCTGAAGGAAGATAAAAAACCTGATGTTATAAAAGGGAAATTAATTATTTCTAAATTTGATAAAGAAACAGGTCATCGTCTTTCTGGAATGGTGTTTAAGCTAAAACATCGTATTACAGGTCAAGAAAAAATTATTGATATGCAAGATTATAATGTATTTGAAATAACAGATATGGCTGAGGGTGAATATGATGTTGTTGAAATGAGAGCGCCAGCAGGTTATGAAATTGATTCAACAATTTATACGATTACCATTGCTAAAAATGGTGATGTGAAATTATTAAGTATCTATGATTTAAGAAAATCAGAAACAAAGGTAGCACCACAAGTTGAAGAAAAGAAAGGCAATATCGCTTTACCACAGACTGGCGTAGATCATAATGAAAATATGATGAAATTATTACTGGTGGGAATTATTTCATTCGTGTTAGCAATAATAGTATGCTTCAGAAATAGAAATTTAAAATAATAAGAGAATATACATTTACTAGTGAGGGGAAAATATGTTCGTTTTTCAATTTTTAAATGACCAACTGCTAAAAATGATTTGGCTTTCTGATTTTATTTCATCTGTACTCAATCAGTTAGGTCTTGATTTGAAAAGCCAAGTTGGTAGTAGTGTTCATTTTTTCATCTACGATACAATTAAGATTTTTATTTTAATGTCTGCCCTTATTTTTATTATTTCGTATATCCAAAGTTTTTTTCCACCAGAGAGAACTGCTAAAATATTAGGTGGTATAAAAGGAATACGAGGCTATATTATTGGAGCATTATTTGGTACGATTACACCATTTTGTAGTTGTTCGAGTATCCCGTTGTTTATAGGTTTCACAAGTAGTGGATTACCAATAGGAGTGACATTTGCTTTTCTGATTTCATCTCCGCTTGTTGATTTAGCTTCATTTTTAATGCTAGCTTCATTTTTTTGTTTTCGCTTTGCTCTTGCTTATGTTGTGATTGGGTTATTACTTGCGATTATTGGAGGATATCTCATTGATCTACTTCATATGGAAAAAGAGGTTCACGCGTATGTACTTAATGCTTCAATGAGTATGGTGGAAGGTGAGAAATTAACGAATAATCAACGCTGTGGCTATGCGTATCAACAAGTGAAAGATATAATAAAAAAAGTATATTTGTATATCTTTATTGGTGTTGGAATTGGAGCACTGATTCATAACTGGATTCCAACGATTTGGATTGAACATTTTATCGGGGATAAAAATCCATTTGCCCCGATTGCTGCGACATTATTTGGTATGCCTGTATACGCTGATATATTTGGCACACTTCCAATTGCAGAAGCACTTTCAACCAAAGGCGTTGGTGCTGGTACGATTATTAGTTTTATGATGGCTGTTACCGCATTATCAATTCCATCACTTGTGATGTTGAGCAAAGTAGTGAAGCCTAAATTGTTAGCGACGTTTATTATAATTGTGACATTTGGTATAATTTGTATTGGTTATTTGTTTAATATTATAATATAAGAAAGTAAGGGAGGTCTTTACAATGGAAATTCTTATCTTAGGAAGCGGTTGTAAAAATTGTACACTGCTTGAAGAACGAACAAAGGAAGCACTCAATCAAGTTGGTAAGAGCGCTAATGTAAAAAAGGTGACTGACATGATGGAAATTGTTCAATTTGGAGTGATGTCAACACCAGCACTTGTCATTGATGGAGACGTTATTTTGTCAGGACGAGTTCCGAGTGTTGAAGAGTTGAAAGATATTATTAAATAACATGTTTAAGCAGCGGGTTTTCATCCGCTGTTTTTATTATTTTGTGTATGAAGACGACTAAATTTAAAAATGTTTTTCTAAAGAAACAGAATATTGTTTTAAAAATAAGATTGAATAAAAAAAATCCGGACAAGGGAAGAAAAATATGCTATAGTTAATTTGAATATAGAAATTATGTTAAATATATGTACTTATAGTGGGGATATTTTTATGAAAAAGAATAGTAAAAAAATTATATTTATTGGAATATTAGCGTTGTTAACATTTATAGGAGTATTATTTTTATATAATCATTTAACTGTCTCATCTGCTATTCAAACGCAAAAAGGAATATTTGAAGAAGCGATTAAAAATGTATCCAGTGATGCGAATAAAGAGGATAACACTAGTAAAATAAAGAGTATTGGTGAATTTAAAAAAATAGAAAAAGAGATTGATCAATTTAGTAAGAGAGTAAATTTCACGGAACTTTCAAAAGATGATTTTAAATCAGAAAGCGAATTGATACATAAGAAATTATCGGAAGTGATTGAAAAGATGAATTTTTCTTATAAAGTGAGACTTGATGAAAATGTAAAAGAAATAGAGAAACTTAAAAAAGCTGAAATTGAATTTTTAATTAAAAATCTAGATAATCTAATAGAAGAAATTAAAAAAGACAATATTTTAAATGTTGATGTAATAAAAACATTTGAAGATAAGGCAATTGAAATGAAGAACGCCTATACAGCGAGGATAAAAGAACTTGATGCAAATTCAAGTAAGGATATAAATTCGAAAAATACTGTTCCTGTAAATACAGGGAGTATACAAGTTGATACGAACACTGATATTCAATCTAGTGTTCCAACTGTAAAAACAGATGTTGATGTTACAACGGAAAAAGATATAGATAGTGAATTTAAACTTGATAATACACAGGCGAAATTGATTCCATATCATGAACAAATTAAAATAAATGATATGTCTATAAGTATAGAAACTTCAGCAGAATAAAAATCCGATATTTTATAATGTAAAGACAGCTTTAGTTGTCTTTTTTATTTCACAACTCACAATTTACAAAAAACATATAGAGTGTGGTATAATAAAAAACTAGAAACCGATTTCTTTTAAATGGAGGTACAAGATGGGATATCATCATTTTTGGTTTGAGGCAAGCGATCAGAAAAAACTTTTTGTGCATGTCTGGGATGAAGTAGAAAATCCACAAGGTATTGTTCAAATTATTCATGGAATGGCTGAACATGGTAAACGTTATGAGGCATTTGCGCAATTTTTAAACAAGCACGGATATATTGTTTATGCTGATGATCATCGCGGTCATGGAATGACTGAACAAACAGTTGAAGCAATCGGGGAGATAAAGTCATCAGATTTTATGCGTATTGTACAAGATGAAATTGAAATTAGTGAGATGTTAAAAGCAAAATATCAACTACCGATTCAAATTGTAGCTCATAGTTTTGGTTCATTTATAGCTCAACGTTATATGATGGAACGAAGTGATTTACTAAAACGAGTATTTCTGATTGGGAGTGGTTCTGCCCATATACTTGAGGCAAGGGCCGCTGAATTGCTATCAAAAGTAGTGATGATGTTTAAAGGAGAAATGTACCGAAGTCGATTTGTCGAATATTGTGTACTTGGGCAATTTAATGCTCGTATTCCTGATGCGAAAACAACGTATGCTTGGGTGTGTAGTGACGAGCGGGAACTTCAAAAATATATCGAAGATCCATTTTGTGGAGCATCGTTTTCTGTTGGTTACTACCACGGACTTGCTCATAATTTGAAAAAAATGTACAGCTACAAACACCTCTCTAAAATAAATAAAGAATTACCAATCGTTATTCTTGCAGGGAGTGAAGACCCAGTAGGTGGATATGGAAAAGCACTAGAGCGACTTAATTTACTTTATAAAAAAGCTGGATTAAAATTTATTTCTTCTAAATATTATGCCCAAATGCGACATGAAATACTAAATGAAATTGGAAAAGAAACAGTGTATGAAGATATTGTACATATGCTAGGAGAATAAAAAAGGGATCAAAAGGTAAAAAATGAATTAGCACTAAGTGGTGAAAAAATTACAGAAAAGATTTCTTCAAAATATTTTAAACATATTTCAGAATTGTAGTGTATCTGAATCACTCAAGAGAAATAAAACAGTAGATAAAGATGGACAATAAAATGGGGGAATATTTAATAAAATAAGGTTAAAATCTTGACAACGTTGTATGTAATTATATATAATGAATCTAGAATAATAATAATCAGCATAAGGACATACTTGTCTGATGCATTTAAAAGAAGGGCGGCAACCCTTCTTTTTTATTATAAAAAAAAGATTAAGCGGCATACTTAATCTTTTAGACAAGCATTAAGTATGTTTTATACATAAAACATTAAATGCTAGTAACATGAATGTCATAAGACATACACCAATCATTACAAGAATAATAATAATCAAAAGCATAGAGACATTCTAATTTATTGTATCTTGGAACCCTGACACTGTCAATACTTTTGTGAAACATTTTAACATTTTAAAGTTTAAATGTTGTATTTTTAAGTAAATAATTTTGAAATGAAATGTGATGAAAAGAAAAATATATGAGGATATGATATATATGATGATTAAAGAAGTATGTGATAGTGAAGAAAAAAAGTTAATCACAAAGCGTATATTAGATAATTTACCTGAGTGGTTTGAGCAGGAAAATCAAAAAGAAATGTATATTAATAATGTGAGAGAATTACCATTTATCGCATGTTTTGTAAAAGGTGAAGCTATTGGTTTTGCTGCATTAAAAGCAACGAGTAATGAGTGTGCGGAAATTTTTGTAATGGGTGTATTAAAAGCATATCACCATCAAGGAATAGGCAAGAAATTATATATTGCTGTAGAGCAATATGCTCAAAAAACAGGATTTTATTATTTGCAAGTTAAGACAGTCCAAACAGGCCATTATTTAGAATATGATAAAACAAATTTATTTTATCAAAATATAGGATTTAGTCAATTAGAATGTTTTCCAACTTTATGGGATAAGCATAATCCATATCAGATATACGTGAAATATATTGGTCAGAAATACACAAGAAACTTTGAAATTTAAAGTGAAATAGGAAGGGGTGTAGTGATGAAAAAAGTTCTTATTACAGGATTTACACCATTTGGTACGGATGTTATTAATCCTTCATACGAAGCAGTAAAGCGATTACCTGATCAAATTCTTGATGCTGAAATTATTAAACTTGAAGTGCCAACAGTATTTTATCAGTCGCTTGAAGTCGTCCAAAAAGCAATCGACACATACCAACCAGATTTAATTATTCATGTTGGTCAAGCTGGTGGTCGATTTGGTATTACACCAGAGCGTGTTGCGATTAATTTAGATGATGCACGTATTAAAGATAATGATGGGCAACAGCCAATTGATTTACCAGTTGTAGAAGGTGGGAAATCAGCTTATTTCACAACACTTCCTGTAAAATCAATGGTGAAAAAGATGCACGAACATCATATTCCAGCATCTCTTTCAACAACCGCAGGGACATTTGTTTGTAATCATTTGATGTATGGAACGCTCCAATATTTAGATACGATTGGTAAAATGAATACAGTGAAAGCTGGTTTTATTCATGTTCCTTATATGTCAGAGCAAGTAGTAACATTATCAAATCAGCCCTCTTTAACATTAGATCAGATAGTAGAAGGATTACGACTTTGCGTTGAAGTTGGACTTCTTGTTGATGATGATAATAAAGATGCGATGGGAATGACACATTAAAAAATAAATATGAATGAGATGAAGTGAGTTCTACGAAAGTAGAGCTTATTTTTTTGAAACGTCTACCGTTCTAGAGAGAAAAAATACTGATATTGTTATAAAAAAATAGTGTATTATTGTTGTTCCATTTAAATTAGAAAGGGCAATATTAGCGTGGAAAAAGAAAAATCTGATGCGTGGAAAATGGGTATTGTGTCAGAGAAAAAACGAAAGTTTTGTGTATTTTGACAAAGTTGAAACATAAGCATACAATGAAGATAGAAAGAACTTTTCAGAAGAGGTGATGAACAATGAAAAGTAAAATGCGAGATAGTCCAAATCAAGTGTAGTCTAAATATGCAGAGGAGGACGAAATAATGATTAAAGAAAAAATTCGTGTCGTGCAATATGGATGCGGAAAAATGAGTAAATATACATTACGCTATCTATATGAAAAAGGTGCTGAAATTGTTGGTGCCATTGATGTTAATCCAGAAGTTGTAGGGATGGACATTGGAGTTTGGGCGGAACTTGGCGTAGAACTCGGTGTTAAAATCAAGAGCGATGCGGATGCTGTTTTAGATAATTGTGATGCAGATGTAGCGATTGTGACACTTTTCTCATTTATGAGTGACTGTTATCCACATTTTGAAAAATGTCTTTCACGAGGAATCAGTGTGATTTCAACATGTGAAGAGGCGATTTATTCGTGGACAACAGCATCGGAATTAACAAACAAATTAGATAAATTAGCAAAAATGAACAACTGTACAATTGTTGGTTCAGGAATGCAAGATATGTACTGGATTAATATGATTGGTGCAGTTGCAGGAGGTGTTCATAGAATTGATAAAATTGAAGGTGCTGTTTCGTATAATGTGGAAGATTACGGACTTGCGCTTGCAATTGCACACGGTGTTGGTTTAAGTGCAGAAGAATTTGAAAAACAACTTGCACACCCTGAAGTACTTGAACCGTCATATGTTTGGAATTCAAATGAAGCATTATGTAATAAAATGGGATGGACAATTAAATCACAAACGCAAAAATGTGTTCCTTATTTTTATGAATCTGATCTTCATTCTGATACACTCGGTAAAGTTATTCCAAAAGGGAATTGTATTGGTATGTCAGCTGTTGTAACAACAGAAACTTTCCAAGGACCAATTATTGAAACGCAGTGTATTGGAAAAGTCTATGGTGAAAGTGATGGTGATATGTGCGACTGGAAAATTATCGGTGAACCTGATACAACATTCTTTGTGAAAAAACCAGCAACAGTAGAACACACATGTGCTACTATTGTAAATCGGATTCCAACACTCCTCAGTGCACCACCAGGTTACATAACAGTTGAGAAATTAGATGAATTGGAATATTTATCATATCCGATGCATCTTTATTAAAATACAACTAGATATATCATTTGAGAATGCGAAAGCATTCTCATTTTTTATGAGTACTTGAAATGACAAGAATAAATAAGGTGTGTTAGAATAAAAATGACTTATACAAAGGAGGTATCTTTATGAAAATTGTATTTGCGTCACAAACAGGAAATGTAGCATCATTTGTTGAGAAACTTGAATTAGATGCAATTGAAATTATTTCAGGAAACGAAACTATCGAGGAAGAATTTGTCCTCATTACATATACAGACGGTGATGGAGATGTGCCATATGTCGTTGAAGAATTCCTTGAAGAAAATCATGCATACTTACG
>JBOFHN010000055.1:0-3511 GCA_051649665.1 Culicoidibacterales bacterium | reverse complement strand
TGTTAACAGACTATCGATGTACGTTAATATGATTTGATTATCTGTTTCTGTCAATTTAAAATGATTTGGTTCATATTTTACAACTGGATTTTTATCCATATTTTTTGGTAGTGTTATTACTACTTTTTGACCTTGTGCTCCACTTGAAAAAGTTGGAAGACTATGATAGTCAATTTTGTAATATACCATATTTTCATATTCTTGACTTTCATTTGCATTCGTTGTAATAGTATAACTTGCAAGATCATCTGTTGCGGTTGCGGTTGACATCGCTGCTACAGAGATTGTATTAGCAGCAAAAAGTGATGTAATCATCGTAAATATAACAATTAATGTTGGTATTAACGATAACTTGCGTTTTATGCTTGAGTTTCTACTCATGATATTTCCTCCATTTATATATATTTCTACGTCAAAACACTTTAATATATTTATATTTAAATCTTCGTATATTTTGAACGCCTATGACATTATACACAACTTCAGAACTAAATAACAGTATTTTTCTCAAAATGAATAATTTTTAAAAATATGTTAAAAAAAACGGAAAAACATACAATTGTGTGCAAAATCACGCTTTGTATTTTCCCGTTTTAATGGTTAATTATATATGGTTCATTTTATTTCAAATAAATTTTTATTCACTTAAAAATTTAGTAATAACATCGACAATTTGCTTACTTGTAGTACCATCTCCGTATGGATTTTTAACATTTGCCATTGCATTGTATGCTTCTTGGTTTGTCAATAACACATCAACTTCTCCAATGATGTTGTCTGTATCGGTACCAACCAGTTTAAGTGTTCCCGCTTCAACACCTTCTGGACGTTCTGTCGTATCTCTCATGACAAGAACTGGTTTTCCTAAAGCTGGTGCTTCTTCTTGAATACCTCCTGAATCGGTTAAAATGATGTGTGAACGTTTCATGATATTATGAAATTCAACTACATTGAGTGGCTGTGTCATTTTAATATTAGGTGATGTAATTGTTTCTTTTGCCATTTTTTGAATTCTTGGATTCATATGCACTGGATAAATAATCTTCACGTCGCTGTGTTTTTCACAAATTTGATTAAATGCTGTAAAAACATCTCGAAGATCATCTAAATTTTCACGACGATGAACAGTTACTAAAATAAGTTTCTCATTCCCTGACCAATCTAGTAATTTGTGTTTAAATTGGTCATCCAATGTATATTTCAGCATATCAATTGCTGAATTTCCTACAACATGAATCGTATTTTCCCTTTTTCCCTCATTTATTAAATTCATTTTTGTTGTTTGTGTCGGTGTAAAATGCAAGTCCGCAATAACACCTGTTAATTGACGATTCATCTCTTCTGGAAATGGTGAATATTTGTTATATGTACGAAGTCCTGCTTCAACGTGTGCAACAGGAATTTGCTGATATAAAGCTTGCAATGATCCAGCAAGTGTTGCTGAAGTATCTCCATGAACGAGCACAAGATCAGGTTGCTCACCTTTCATCACTGGTTCCAATCCTTTTAATGTCTCACAGAGAATATCTGTTAAACCATTGCATTTATTCATAATGTTCAAATCGTAGTCTTCAACAATATTAAAATGTTTCAACATTTCATCAAGCATTTCTTGATGCTGTCCTGTATTCACAGTTACTGTTTGAAAACCTCGCTTCTGACATTCTAAAATAACTGGATATACTTTGATAAACTCTGGTCTAGTACCAAAAATAAACATAAGTTTTTTCATAAATTTCCCCCCTCTTTTCCACATATATATTAGCACATTATAAATATTAGTCAAAATTTCAGTGTTTTATATAATAAAAAAGCGATATAATATATATCGCTTTCTCTAGTATATTATGATACATATGCTCTTCCTTCAGAAAGAGCTATTCTTTCTTGTTTCTTAACTAATTTAACTTCAATAGCCTCCATTCTTAATGACTTTCCAGCTGAGCCTGCGTTTTCTCCATTTTTCGCCCAATTTAGCCACCCATAATTTTGGATATGAACACGGTAATAAATATCATACTTTTGAGACATATTACCTGTTAATTTAATGTTGATCGCTTCAAGCCTAAGTGATCTACCTGAGGTTCCACTTAACTCGCCATTTTTTACACCATTTTGCCATCCGATATTCTGAACATGGGTTGCATATGATATATCTCCATTTTCATTTGCATTATTAAAAAACAGTTTAATTGCCTCTAAACGAAGAGCTTTACCTGAGGTTCCACTTAATTCTCCATTTTTCACACTATTTTGCCATCCGATGTTCTGAACATGTGATGCATATTGTATATTTGGTGTTTGTGATTTATTTATTTCATCATCTTTCAAGGCAATTAAATCGAAATATACATAATTTTGAATTTTACCACTCGTCCACTTAACGGTATATGAAGGATAATAAATTCCATTACCTTTATGTCGCATCATTGCTCTATTAATAATTTTTCCTCTTAATTGTTTATCCTGTGCAGTAATTGGTGAATTATCAATTGCAAGTCCAGATTTTTCAGTTAAGCAAACGTCTTGATTAATAATAAATTTATAGTTGTTTTCAGATGAATTCTGAACATCAAAATCCACATAATTTTTCACTCTTCCATCCGGCCATTTTATTGTATATGAAGGATAATAGTTCCCATTCCCAGCATGCATCATTACCGAACGTCCAACAACAATACCAATCAGCCTACGATCCTCTTCATTTATTGCAGAATTATCGATTGCAAGTTTTGCTGTTGATACAAGTTGGACTGTCTCACCGGCATTAATTTCAAACATATATTTTTTAATTTCACCAATAAAATAATCCTTTACATTTTCAATACTATTTCCATGTAAAGCCCAAGAACGATGTGGGCAGGCCGTAGGTGTAAATTCTTTATGAAGACGAACTGTTTCACGATTAGCAGGCAAGTGATATTTCATGAGTAATTTAGCAACTAATTTAAATGTCTCTTGCTCATTTTCCAAAAACTTTGATTCGGCTCCATATGAATTCGTAACTTCTACACCAATATATTCTGTATTTCCTGAAAAGTTTCCTGTATGCCACGCCACTTTAGAATCATCCCAAAATTGGAAAACATCATTCTTAGCTACATAATAGTGTGCAAACCCTCTTGCCAACTGGTTTGTAGAGTAAGATTTCAAATATTGATATTGACTTCCACTAATAGATCCAGCATCATTGTGAATAACAACACCTTTTGTAATTTCTCGATTTAAATTTAAATTATTTTCCATCGCCTGAATATTAGACTTTAATTGAATATTAAAAGACTGATTTGAGATTAAAATTAAATTCGATATTATCAATATATTCAAACTAAACAATTTAAAAAATTTTTTCATACGTTAATTCCTTTATTATGATATATTAACTTTTTTTCAAAAGTTATATTAGGATACAGCAAGTACATTATGATTCTCATCGAAAGCCACAACAAGTTCTTTTATTTCAGTACCATCATTATATTTATATATAAACACAGCTGTTCCTTCTCCACCA
>JBOFHN010000054.1:0-10500 GCA_051649665.1 Culicoidibacterales bacterium | reverse complement strand
CCTCGTTGAGCATCTTCGCATGCTCTCAGAAGGAAAATCTATCTCAAAACCTAAATATGATTTTAAAATGCATACGCGCAGTGAAGAAACTGAGATTGTAAAACCAACACAAGTAATTATCATTGAAGGCTTACTCATTTTAGAAGATGAACGAATTCGTGAATACCTCGATGTTAAAGTATATGTTGATACTGATGCAGATGTTCGTATTTTACGAAGAATCAAACGTGATATTGAAGAAAGAGGTCGAACATTAGATTCTGTAATTGAACAATACATGAATTCAGTACGTCCAATGCATATCCAATTCATTCAACCATCAAAACGCTTTGCAGATGTTATTATTCCAAATGGAAAGACAAATGTAGTAGGAATTGATTTGTTACTCACAAAAATTAAGAGTATTCTTTCAGAACAAAATAGTGTATAATAGAAGACAATAATATAACTATAAATTAAGGAGTTAACTATGGCAATTAATGAACAAAAATATCAAATGACCGTTGAAGGGAAAACACAACTTGAGCAAGAACTTGAACAGTTAATCAATATTAAACGTCCTGAAGTTGTAGAGCGAATTCAAGTAGCTCGAAGCTTTGGAGATTTATCAGAAAACTCTGAATACGATGCTGCAAAAGAAGAGCAAGCGTTTGTTGAATCACGTATTACACAAATTGAAGTAATGCTTAAAAATTCTGAAATCATTGAATCACATTCTTCAAATGAGGTTTCATTCGGAAGTACTGTATCATTTAAAATTATTGGAGAAAAAAATGAACAGACATATAAAATTGTCGGTAGTGCAGAGTCTGATCCTTTTGAAGGTAAAATTTCAAATGATTCTCCAATTGCAAAAGCTCTCATCGGTAAAAAAATTGGACAAAAAGTAAAATTCAATGCGCCAAGTGGAGAAGTTCAACTTCAAGTTACAAAAATTGATTAATGAAGTGAGGTAAACTATGAAAATTGCAATTATCGGAGCGATGAAAGAGGAGCTCAAATACTTTTTAGCGGCTCTTGAAAACAAAAAGGAAATCCCACTTCCAAATCAATTAGTTTTAACGACAGGAACAATATTTTCTCATGATATATTCGTTATTCAATCAGGAATTGGAAAAGTAAATGCAGCGAGCAATACAACACAATTACTCGCCTTATACCCAATTGAACTTGTTATTAATATTGGTTCTGCTGGTGGTATCAAAGAAAATATGGAAATTGGGGATATTGTTATCGCTGATAAAACAATTTATCACGATGTTGATGTTCGTGCTTTTGGATACGAAATTGGACAAGTTCCGGGTCTTCCGACAACTTACCCTGTACAACAGTCATATGTAGAACTCTGCAAGGAAATTGCAGATCGTATCCAACTTCCAGTTCATATCGGTATGATTGCATCTGGTGATCAATTTGTTGATAATGGAATTCAAAAAATGGAACAAAGTCAGATTCATAGCGTCTATGCGATTGAAATGGAAGCTGCTGCGATTGCACAAACAGCATTTTTATTCAAAATACCTGCCGTTATTATTCGTTCAATTTCTGATGTTGCAAACAAAGATTCAGCAACATCATTCTCTGATTTTTTAGATCGTGCAAGTCAAAATGCGGCTATATTTTTAGTTGAATTTTTAAAAGCTCTTTAGAGCTTTCTTTATTTTGAAAGGACTGAATAGAGTGAAAAAATGTTATGGATGTGGAGTCGAACTCCAAATAGAAAATAAAGATAGTGAAGGGTATGTACCAAAGTTAAGTGATTCCACAGAACTTTGTCAACGCTGTTTCCAACTCGCACATTACAATCAAAATAAAACAAATATCGAAGCACCAGACTTTTTGTTGATGCTTGATGAAACGCTTGAAAAATATACTGAAAAAGATACTCTCATCCTTTACATTGTCGATTTACTTGATGTCAGTAGCACACAAATTCCAGGAATTGGTCGTCGCTTTAAAGGATATGAAGTTGTTTTAATTGCAAATAAACAGGATTTGATGCCTTCAACTATCAGCTACCATAAAATGGAAAGATGGCTCTCTCGTGAATTACGAGAAGAGGGGATTGTTCCAAGTCTTGTGTGGACAACCTCAAGTACACAATATCAAGGTTTTGAAAAATTAGTCTCAATTTTACAAACAGATTATAGTGAATTTAAAAACATTCTCGTTGTTGGGACCACAAATGTTGGGAAATCAACATTTATCAATCATTTTTACCACGTGATAACAGGGGATAAACTCAAAATAACAACTTCAAATGTACCTGGAACTACACTGCGTCCTATCGAAACACCTTTACCAAATAATACATTACTCATTGATACTCCTGGTATTATCAATGAAGCTCAAATGATTCACTACCTTTCTCAAGAAACCAAAAAGCACGCACTGCCGTCTAAACAATTAAGACCACGTGTTTTCCAAATTTATGAACCATCGGTATTTTTTATTGAACACTTTGGTTATATTAGTTATACAGGAACTGCACCAATTTCAATTGTCTTTTATTTAGCCAATACAATTGAAATCCACCGTAGCAAATACGAAAATAAAGATCGCTTATTAGCAAATAAAACACTGTTTGCCTTTCCCAATGAACACGATTCATATGTTAATCAACCACGAAAAGAAACACATATTAATGCAATTGATAAAAAATTCGATTGTACAATTTCGGGTCTTGGTTACTTTACAGTTCATGATCTTAAAGGATCAATTACGTGCAATTTTGCTGATGTTATCGATATTAAATCACGTAAAGCACTTATTTAAGGGGAGGAATACGTATGAAATTTGCACTCATTGGTTCTAAAATTTCATACACACTCTCACCATTTATTCACCACTTTTTGCTGCGAGAACACAATATAGATGGTGAATATGATTGTATTGATATCAATCCCGGTCAATTATCTGATGTATTAACACATCAGATTCACCAATACCGAGGCATTAATGTTACAACACCGTTTAAAGAAAATATCATACAACACTTTGAGCATGCTGTTACTTCGCCAGAAACTAATATAATTCAAGCTGTTAATTGCATTCATATTGAGCCAAATCAAATGATAACATTATACAATACTGATGTATACGGATTTATACAGCCTTTGCTAAAATATTCATGTCACATAAATAAAAAAGCACTTATTCTTGGAAATGGTGGGGCAATGAAAGCAGTAAAATATGCACTCAACAAAGAATATCCGAAAATGGATATACATGTCGCTGCACGAAATAAACATAATGGCTATGAAATTTTATATGACAATCTGACACAATTAAATTTTGCTGAATATGGACTAATTATTAATACAACTCCCATATCACCATATCAATTTCATGATCTGGATAATGAAACAATTTTATATGATTTAAACTATCGAATTGAAAAATGTCAATTTTTAAGAGAACATCCGAATACAAGTCATATCAATGGTATTGCAATGCTTGTTTATCAGGCAGTTCAGAGTTTTGAAATTTGGAATAATTGTCATGTAAAACAATCAACAATTGAAAAACTTTTTAAAGAAATAGAGGTAGAATATGGAATTAAACAATAAACAAATTAAATATTTAAAAGCACTTGCTCATGGACAAAAAGCAATTTTCCAAATTGGGAAAGGTGGCTTAAGTGATAACATGCTTGAAGGACTTGATGCAGCATTAACAGCGCACGAATTAATTAAAATTCATATTTTGCAATCATACTCTGAGTCAATTGATGCACTTATTATTGATATTTCACGTGAACTAAACTGTGCTTTTGTTCAAAAGATAGGGAAAATGATTATTTTTTATCGCCCTTCTAAGCAGAAAAAAATTACACTTCCGAGGTAATTCCCAATGATTGAACAAATTAAAAACTATAATTCATTTCATGTAACCAAGAAACGAAATGAGCATATTGCACGTGTTGTTGAAATGGCACATACATTAGCTGAGATTTATCAACTATCAGAAAAAGAGCATAATCAATTAATTACAAGTGCTTGGCTTCATGATAGTACAAAAGATTTTTCAGATTCACAATTAGAATCTATTATTGAAAAAGAAAATAGTGATTTGCTAAAATTTCCAAAACCAATATGGCATAGTTTTGCATCAGCAATTTTAGGGCGTGATTTTTTCAGAATAGAAGATACAGATGTTTTTGATGCTGTATTTTATCATACTATCGGAAATGAATCATTGAATATCGTAGGACAATTGCTCTTTTTAGCTGATTATATCGAAGTGGGTCGTACATTCCCTTGTGCGAATGAAGCCCGTGATATCGCCCTTTCTGGCGAACTAAACCAAGCATTATACACTACACTTAAAAATACAATTACATACTTAAAACAAGAAGGTAAACAAGTTTCTGCTGAGACAGAAGCATTTTATGCAAAGATAGAAAGGAGCATTTAAATGAATGCACACGTTGAACTATTAAAAAAACTTATCGATGATAAAAAAGGAGAAGAGATTAACGTTCTTGATGTAACTGGTCGATTCCCATTTGCTGATTATTTCGTAATTGCCACTGCTAAAAACGAACGTCTACTTAAAGCGGTTGCAACTGAAATAAAAGAAAATGATCCACAATTTGTCAAAATTGAAGGTAGCGAAGAAAGTGGATGGCTCATCATTGAATGTGGTGATGTAATCGTTCATTTATTTTCACCGGACTTACGTGTTTACTACGCACTTGAGACACTCTGGAATCAATAAAGTCTATAAACCAATCATGATGATTGGTTTTTTTAATACGCAATAAAAGAAAAACTTCTACTATTTGTGAAATACATATATAGGAGGTTTTTTTATGCTTTGGAAACAACTTATTTATGATTATTGGAAAAAGATGCTTATTTTTATCGCATTTATTATCGTTATTTTAAGTTCATTTCTTATTAAAGTTGGAAGACAAGTACCAAATTCTCAAACTCAAAATGAATTTACATTAGTTTTATCAGGGGATGTCAACCAGCCTGGAACATATAAAATATCAGGAACTATGCCTCTTCAAACAGTTATCAACCAATTAGCCAAAGGAATCAAAGCAGTTGATGATCCTAAAATTGAACTGAAGATAGATAATCCTGCAAAACAGCCATTTAAACCAACTTCGATTAATACAGCTTCACTCGCTGAATTACAGAACATACCTGGGCTCGGTCCATCAAAAGCACAAAAAATCATTGATTATCGCAATACACATGGGGTATTTAAAAATGCAAATGATTTAATGGAGGTACCTGGATTTGGGAAAGCAACTGTTGAAAAACTCCTTCCGTACATTGATTTCATATCAAAATGATATATTTTTAATGTTGGTGATTTGTATATCTATATGGTTATGGATACTGAGCTTTCATATTGCAGCATTAATTATTATTATCGCTACATTGTTCTATATCATAAATCGAAATTTAAAGTTTCATACTTATTTTTTATGTTTTATTACCACATTACTTATTATTTCCGTCATTCTTTTTTTACCGAGCATCCAAAATATAAGTACAAATACAGAAGCATTTTCATTTTCTGATCTTAAGAGAGTATCTGATGTTAAAAAAGGCGATTCATATCAAAGTTTCATTGGCGAAGTGAATAATCAAAGATTTATGATTTTTGTACCAAATCAATTTCAAATAGGTCTTTCATGTAGTGGAAGTGGTGAGGTAAAAGACGTAGATACAACACGTAATCCTTCACTCGCATATTTTTTTGCTTCACAGCGCATCAATAAACAAATCACTGTTAAAACACTCCACTGCGAAACGCCTCATATTTTTCATTTTCAATATTTCCGTGATCTTATTCATAAGCAATTTTCGATATATCAAGAAACAGGTGAATTATATTTTACGCTCTTATTTGGCGGGGGAGCTGGAACAGAACTCATTCAAACAAGTACTTGGCAAACACTTGGACTTATTCATTTAATAAGTCTATCCGGACTGCAAATCAATATTATTCTCGTTTATATAGCGAAATTATACCGATTATTTCCACTCGGAGAAACAAAACGTAAAATCATCAATAATATCTTTTTAGCCATTTATTGTATTATTTGTTGGAACGCACTACCATTCATCCGAATTATTAGTATAAAATTATTTGAAGAGTGGGGGAATAATAAAAATAAATTATTACTTCAAAGTATTACGGCCTGCTTATTTTTATTATTTTGGCCTGAATGCTATTATAATATTGGATTTTGGTTTTCACTTATTATGCAGTGCTCACTCATCTATATCGATATCTTCAATGCAAAATATCAATTACAAAAAGGGCGTAAATTTATTGTCACGTCATGTATATTATTTTTACAAACACTTATTATTAGCAAAGTGTACATACTCTCAATATCACCGATGTTTCTCTTAACAAATGCAGTTTATATACCACTTTTTGAATATGTATTGTTGCCTATTATGTTATTAGGTATTTTATTCCTACCAATACAACCCGTAGTTATCCATGTTTTATCAGTCACGCAATTATTTTTTGAGCAGTGTATTTATTATGTTCAAAATTGCTATGTATATACTTACGAAGCACTATTAGCATTTATCGCCAATATAATCAACATGTTTTTCATCACATATCACAAAAACATTAAATATATCCTCTGCAATATTATTTTATCTACAGCGCTTGTCATCAGTTCTCTTATATTTATTCCTCGCACAAATATAACTACTTTTCTCTTCATGGATGTTGGACAAGGGGACTCCAGCATCATATACCTAGCCGATACACAATCACTCATTGTTATTGACACAGGTCCACCGAGTACTCATTACCTTAAACACTTAAAACAGCAACTTTATCGCATTGGAAAGACACACATCGATTACCTAATCATTACGCATGAAGATAGTGATCATGCTGGAAATGCAAAAGAAATTCTCAACGATTATGAAATACAGCCGCAACAATTATTACTTCCAAATACAAATAAAACCGATGCACTTCTAAATATCGCTTCTGCCAATAAAAAAGAAACAACATATATAGATAAAGAAAGTACAATCTTTAAAACAAACAAACTTCCCATCACCATTTTAAATCCAGGATATCACCTTAAAAATGAAAATGAAAACAGTATTGTTTTACAATTCCAAATAGGGGAAAACAAAATTTTATACCAGGCAGATGCCGGTGAAAATTTTGAACAAGCAAATCAATTCCCACTATCACCACTGTCAATTCTCAAAGTTTCCCACCATGGAAGCCATAGTGGGAGTAGCGAATCATTTATACAATCTATTCAACCAAAATACAGCATTATTTCAGCCGGAAAACACAATCTCTATGGACATCCGCATCAAGAAGTCATTTCACGGCTTAAAAATGCAAATAGCACAATTTTACAAACGAAAGAGAGTGGCGATATACAATTCCAATGCACCGCGAATAAATGTTATCAAACCTTATAATTTATGGTATAATATTGAAGAATAGGAGAGCCTTATGCATAAATTATATCTTTCAAAAAATAGCGAATACACAAAATTCATCACATCACTATCACAAGATAAATTACAAAAAAGTGATGTAGATTGCTTCACATTTAATGATTTTGCAACACAGTACAAAGAAATTCAAGATGCTGCATTCACAATTTCACTATTTGATCGTGAAAAATGCATCATTATTGAAAATTGTCAGTTTTTAACAGCAAATCACAGTATTAGTGATGAAGCAATGCAAGTATTTGAACAACTCATTACACACAAACCTACACATCTAATAATGACAGTTCAAAACGACAAACTCGATGAGCGAAAAAAAATCACAAAAATGCTTCACAAAACAATTGAAGTATCCGTGCTAAAAGACGATTCACAAACAGCAAACCAATTACTACAAGCATATCTGAAGCAAGAAAATATCATTTTTCCTGCACAAATATCACAACAATTACTCATTCAATCTAATCAAAATATTTTTCATAGCATTAGCCAAATCAAACGCTTTATTATTCAATATAAAACGAATAATTTCACAAATATCACAATTCCTGAAATACAGCAAATTCCAGATGAAGATATCTTTTTCCTTGGCGAATACATCACAAATAACGACTATAAAACATTGCTTAAAAAATTAAACGAGTGGATTACATTACATCCAAATCAAGCCGATTTCCAACGCGTTATGCGATATCTCTTTAATCATGCTAAACTCATTTATGAAGTATATAATCTAGCAAATAAGCACTACAGTTATAGTGATATTGGGAAATTATTAAAAGTTCATGAATATCGCGTAAAATTACTCATGCCACGTATTAAAAATATTCAAGAAGAACTCCTTGTAACATTCTTAAATGCCGTTGTTGAAGGTGATTATATGATGAAAACCGGTGTGATGAATCGGATGTTATATATAGAAAGTCAATTTTTAAATGTTTAAAGCTGTATTCTAGTTTACATAATATATATTATCGGAAGTAAATAAAAAATTAAAAATAAAATTTAATAAATTATTTGATAAATTTATCTTAACACTATTAAAAAAAAATTACAATACTTTTTCTCTATTTTTTTTAAAAAATTTTTTTAGCTTACTTTTACTTTTTAAAAAAGTATGATCATTTTTAATAATCAAAATTTCTGAACAATCAGATGACAGCAATACAGTCAATTCTGGAAAGAAATCTAAAATATTTTTTCTTAATGATGGAAATTGGATGTTTGAATGATATTCAGACAAATCAATAACAATATATTCTTCTGAATCATTATCTTCATAAAATTTTTCAACTTGAATTAATGCATCATACGTTCTTTTTTTAAACACATAATAATTACTAATATATCCCATATTATTTCTCCTTTTACTTTTCCTATTATTTTTATTAACGTCTACAAAATAATCATATAAAAAAAAATAACGTAACATTATCACGCTATTTTATTAAATTTATTTTTATTTAAAATTTAATCATTTTTAAATACTTATTGTTTAAATTATTCAAAACTTTCAAATCAAAAATATTTTTTAAAATCAACACTTCATCATCAGAATAATAAACAGATAAATTCTCAAACTCTTTCAGTATCGCAATTCTTAATGAATTTAATTTAACATTCTTATGTAAAGACATAACGTCTACAACAATAAAATAAATCTCATCATTATTAACAAACTTATTAAGTTCATTAATAACACTATCAATTGTTAATACAGATTTTGAAAATATATTATTCCCTTCAATTACTTTTTTCATAAAATCACCCCCTCATTTTAGAATAAATATAATATACAACACTATAAAAATATTTTCAAATAACATTTTAATAAAATACTATAATATTTTAAACAATAGAAAGTTTAGCAAATTTTCTAAACAATTCAGATTGTTCATCCGTTAGCAAAAAATTTTGGTAACGAATCATTCCAATAAAATCATGGTCGATTTCTTTTTCATATTGCAATGTAGATTGTGCTACAACATCAGAAACATACTCACGTACATCTTTATATATCTCAGGCTGTAACAAGTTCTTAGAAGTAAAATAACGCTTCTTATTAACATCTCTAGCAGATACTACATCTTTAGAAAGATATTTAATTAAATAAAAAGCAATTTTTTCATCTTTTACAGTTTGTAAATCAGTTTTACCATGCTTCCAAAAATTATCCAGTTCTTTATTTACATAACCTTTTTTATTTGACTTAAAAGGACAATTGAAACAAACTAAATGGAAATGAATAACAGATTTCCCTGTTTTCTCTTTCCGTTTGCCTTGAATTTCAGTAACACCAATATATTTAAAATCAGGACACTTTCTCAACATCTTTCTCCTGAATCTATCAAATAATTTAAATGCTACTGCTTTATCTTCAATTTCTTCAGCAAATGTTAAAGTCATAAATTGCTGTTTTGAATGCTTATTTAAATTGCAATGCATCAATCTTTGTAATTTCTTTTCTGCACGTTTAGAAGACCTTAAATCATTAGCAATTTTATCAACAGTTCTAACTTTATTTACTCGATTCAATATTGCTTGTGTAAAATCAACATTATCAAAAGTCATTTCATCAATTATTTCATCTAAATCAATGCTAATATTTTTATTCTGTACTTTGTCCATATAATTTTGATATTCATCAGGACAATATTTCTTAAACATTTGCCAATCGAACAAATAAGGTTTATTATTACGTGTTGGATAAGAGACTACTTCTAATCTATTTCCACTTAATGTATATTTTACAGTCATCTATTTTGTACGTTAAGTGTGCAATATAACAAGATAAGGAAGAAGCTTCACTCCGTTCGCTTCTTCCTCATTGCACAGCGTGGTGTCGTTCCACTCGCTCTTTAACGGCTCCGCCTAGAGCGACACCACGCTCAATGAACATCACACAACTCGTGTACCAACACTCCTTTCAAATTTGAAATAAACGTTATTCAAGTGCTTGAATAAACAAGCGTATCCACATACCAGCAGAGACATTATAAACTGAAATAAGCTCTTTCGTAGTAATGCA
>JBOFHN010000053.1:0-17731 GCA_051649665.1 Culicoidibacterales bacterium | reverse complement strand
AATACCTTGGTTCAAATCATTTCTAACAATGATAAGTCTTTGATCTTTCTGCTCAACTTTTTGAATATAATCTTCAATCTCACTTTGAGCAGCACCATCTAGTGATAACACAACTTCAACTTTTCGATACGGCTGCGCTAGTACTGAATCAACACATTGAACAAGTTGCCACAAATCCGGTTTATACACTGGTATAATTGCACTTAGCACGGGTTCGTATTCGAACTCTTGACATTGATTTTCCATCTCTTGCCAAGTCGGTCTTTCTTCACATCGTAAAAAATGATTATACCCATTTGTAATTTTATATTTTATTTTTCGAAACACGCCTGAAACGCCATTATATTTATATGTTGTTTTAATATTTTGTAAAACACCCAAGGTGTTCCCTCCTTAAATAAAAATAACGTACTTTAATGTACGTTATATACTTTGTGTATTATACCATTTTTCAGGTAAAATAACTAATTTCCACTTAAATTAAGCATCAGTTTTTCGATACGCTTTTTTTGCTTTCACCAGTTTCTTTGGCGTAACATCTTTTCCATTTGGATCAACTATTTTCAAATTCATCAAATGCGAGTTAAATCCTGAACGGAATTCTTTTAAATATCGCGCTCTTAATTCTTGCTGTTCCTTTGTTTCCGCTGCTGTCAAGCCTTCTGTTTTCTTCTTTTTTGCTAGTTCATTAATTCGATCGATCATATTTTTATCCATTGTTTTCAACTCCAATTGCTTATCTTATTTTATTTTCATATTTGCACATTTCAAATAGAGGACAAGTTTGACATTTAGGATTCCGTGAAAGACAGTGATATCTACCAAAAAATATCATTTGATGATGTAAATGTATCCACTCCTCCCTAGGAAAAAGTTTTTTCAATATTTTACCAATTTCAGTTGGATCGATAACTGAATGTTTCACAAGACCTAATCGATGTGAAATACGCATCACATGTGTATCAACTGCAAATGCTGGAATTCCAAACCCAACTGCTCGTACAACTTCAGCAGTTTTATGACCAACTCCAGGTAAGGAAGTTAAGTCCTCAATTGAACTTGGAACCACTCCTTCATATACATCAATCAATCGTTGTGCAAGCGCGATGATGTTTTTTGCTTTATTTTTATACAAACCGATGGCTTGAATACAGTGCTCTACATCTGCTAATGCAGCATTTGCAAGTAATGTAGGTGTCCCAAATTGGGAAAATAATTGCGGCGTTACTTTATTCACCGCTTTATCGGTAGTTTGAGCTGATAAAGCAACAGCAATTACAAGTTCAAAATTATTCTTGAAATCCAACTCACACTCAGCATCTGGATACAATGTTTGAAGCACTTGCATCGTTTGCTGTACACGCTCTTCTTTTCTCATCACTTGTTTTCTTCCTCGAGCCAATTATAATATGTATCTAGTTGAACTTCACTAGCAGGTTCCACTTTTGATGTTCCTTTGAAATCTTTTCGTCTTCCACCTTGAGACCAGTTAAGGAGTATTTTATCAATGTATTTCAAATTCTTAACATCGCTAAGTACTGCTTCTTTAATTGCATCGACAATATCATCGTATTCATAACTCTGGCTCCAAATTCCAGCGAGTTCAATTTCCATCGGCGAAAGCATGCGTCCAAACTCACGTTCTAACAATTTTGCAAGTTCAACTTTCACAGAAGATTGACTAATCGAAAGAGGCTGAATTTCAGTTCCTCCTAAACGCTTATATAGAAGATTCCAATTAACATATTCAACAAGTGTTGCATCATTTGTTTTTGTATCTATTTCACAGTATCCATTCTGAAATAAGAAATTTTGAAGTTTCTTCACCTCTAGAAGATCAATGTTGTACACCTTAGCAAATTGTTGCGCACTTGGTAAGAGCCATGCATTTTTCTTCGTATAACGATAAAACAAGAGGAGAAAACCAAGCTGATCTAGCGTAAGATTCAAATGCTCTGCTTGATTAATCACAAGTGCTTCAACTTGTATTAATTCATTCGTAATTAAATCGGCTATTTCCATCCGTATACCTCCTCTATGTAAGTTGAAATTTTATCACTTCTATTTCCAACACACTGTTGTATCACATCATGTGCTATCGTTTCTTTTACAAAACTTAATCTTTCTTTTGGAACACAGTGCAATTGTTCAATGTTAAATTGAATATCACTCCAGATTTTCACCTGTTGTTGCTCATATATTTCTACGTACTCATTATACGGTGTTTCATATAGAAGTGCAAGAAATTTGAACACATCTATTTCACCTTGCAATTGATAATTCCACCAAGCTGTTTGTCCAAATTGATTAAACGTATGTATTTCACTAATTATTTTCTCGAAAAATCGTCTTTTCTGCTTTCCAAGATGTAAATTTTTATAGATTCGCACTCTATTATCACTCATATAAAGTTGAAAAAAAACAAGACTTTCCCAATCATGGATAATGTCATCGTACACTATCGGAATCTGGTTTACACCTTCAAATACTGCATGATATTGGTGAAATTCAAATTTGCGAATATAAAATAAGAATTGTTTAAATGATGTTATCTTTTCAACTTCCAAACGAATACGTTCTTGTGGTAAAACTGAAAGACGTGCTCTATTTTCTAAAATGGCATTACGTGTTGTATCTTCAATTCGAAAATTTAAATTACTCGCAAAGCGAAGTGCGCGAATGATTCGCAAACTATCTTCCTGAAAACGGAGACTCGCATCACCAATTGTTCGTAAGCACTTATGCTTAATATCATTTATCCCATCAACATAATCAATCACTTGCATTTTATCGTCCATTGCAATTCCATTAATTGTAAAATCACGACGTTTGACATCTTCAATCAATGTCTGCGTACAAGAGATTGTTTCTGGTCTTCTACCATCCAAGTAGATACCATCTTTGCGAAATTGTGTAACTTCAAACTGATAATTAGCATACACAACACAAATCATTCCAAATGCTTCTGCTTGATAGATAACATCAAAGCGTTCCTTTAATAATGAAATTGGCATATTTGTTGTAACATCAATATCATCTAAAGTGGAAAAACGACACAGCAACATGTCACGTACAAATCCACCAACAAAATAAGCTTCATATTGCTCTTGGTGGATCATCTGTAAAAGTTGCTGTCCCGCTTTTATCTTTAATTCCATATCGATTGAAATGGTATTAGTCAATAGAAAGTACCTCTTTATATAATTCAATATGTTCAAGTTCTGTTTCATGTTCTATTGCACTTACCACGATCATACGCAAAGCATCATTCTTGTTTAATTCATTGGCAAGTATTGCAAATTCATTGAGATATTGCGAATTTGTTTGCATATCATCAAAAATTTCCTGATATGCAATAAATGCGTCATTGTCATGACCTTTTACATTTAGTAATTTTGCTTTATACCACTCATAAACAACATCATATTCTCCTAAGGACTCAAATTGAGCAATCAATTGAGCAATTTCTTCATATGCCTCTTGTGAAAATTTATAATCAATCAATTCACGAAGTGCACCAATATTTTCAGGATGATTTAAAAGGACTTTATGTAATTGTTGTTCAAAACGATACATATTATTTTCACGCTTAGCAATCAATGCATCAAATAATAATAATTGTGAATTTTCATCATCATAGACTAATCCTTGTTGAATACACGCTTTTGCTTTTTCAAGATTATCTTTATAGATCCAAAGTTGACCTAAACGAATTCGAACATTAGGAATGTGATATGGATTTTCATCTACATAATGAGTCAAAATTGAAATAGCCTCCTCCTCTTTTTCACTTTGTAAAAGAAGATCTGAATATTCAACAACCTGTAATTCACTCAGTGTTTCTGGGTGCATCACTTTTTGAAAAAAAGTAAGGGCTGTTTCATATTCTCCGAGTGCATATGAAAGACTGGCAAATTTTGCATTATCAACTTTATCTTCATAATCAGGTTCATCAACTAGTTTGGCATACAAATGATATGCTTGCTCATAGTTTTCTTGACTGTAGTAAAATTCTGCCAAAAACAAATCTGCCAGTGGTGCATCATCTACGTAATGACGCATCTCTTTTAACTTTTTCTCACTAACATCTGGTAAATCTAAATTCGCATATATTTCAGCTTCAAGAATCAGCGCTTTAACATAGACATCGCTATTCTTTTCAACACTTGATGTGTATAAAATTGCTCCATCCATATCCCCTTGTAAAAATGCAAGTTCAGCAAGTGTGTAATTCATCTCTGATGATTCTGATGCATCAATATTTTGCGCAAGTTGACTTGCCAATTGAATATAACCAAGATCCATCAGTGCTTCTAATGTCTCTACTTGCATATCAATATCTGCTACTTTAAACTCTTCTATTAAATGTATTTCTGTGGCGCTATCAATTGCTCCATCGTACATGAGTTGTTCTATAATTTGTTCCATTTCATTCACACCATTTCTAAAATTTGTTTATATGCTGTTTTCATTTCCATTTCACTCACCGGCTTCATCGTGAATGTTCCATTTTCCTTCATTAAGAAAGAAAATGTTCCTGCCTGTTGCTTTTTATCACGTTTCATATATGTGCATAATGCAGTTAAATCATCTGATTTTAATTGGATTTTCGGTAATTTCACTATATTTAATAAATCATAATAGTGTGCCACTTCTCTTTTTTCCAACAAACCGACAAATATCAAACCCCAAATTACACAAACACCATGCGGAACTCGGTAATTCAAATGTTGTTCTAAAGCGTGAGCAAATGTATGCCCATAATTTAAAAAAATTCGATCCCCTTGCTCAAAAGGATCCTTTTCAACAATCTTCCGTTTCACATTAATTGTATCTTTCAAATATTGTGAAACATTTTTAATATCATCTATTGTTCCAGGATATTCAAGGTGAAAATCAGAATCAATTTCACTGTGTTTGACAACTTCACCAAATCCTGAAATCCATTCAACTGGTGAAAGTGTTTGAAGTAAATCTGGATCATACAACACTGCTTGCGGTTGATAAAATGCACCGATTACATTTTTGGCAAGTTGGTGATTGAGTGCAACTTTCCCACCAATTGAACTATCATGCGCAAGCAAAGTAGTTGGAACTTGAATAAAATCAATTCCACGCATGTAACTTGCAGCAACAAAACCACCGAAATCACCAATCATTCCACCACCAAACGCAACGAGTAATGCTTTTCTCGTAATACATCGTTCAAGCATTGTTTCAATCACTTGATCATACACTTCTAAGCATTTGTTTTCATCTCCTGCTGGAATGACTATCGTTTCTACCATTTTTTCTGTTTGATAAAATTGTTGATCAATCATTTCACCATAAATATCATAGACATTCTCATCTGTGACAATAACAAATTCAGTATACTTCTCAATCTTTGGAATATAAGAAATAATTTTCTTTGCTAAGCCCTTTTCAATAATAATTGGATATTCTCCTGTTGGGGTATTCACTTTGATTTGTTCCATTAAAATGTTCTCACTTCCTCACGAAAATCTTCGAAATAACGGATAAGTCGATCCATCGTTTGTGCTGGAAATTCAGATAAAATACGTTCACACAACGTTATCGCACTCATCGCTTCTGCAACAACTCCAAACGCATGGAGCACACTTACATCACTTCGCTCATATAGTGCTTGTTCCGCTTCTTTTGTAACGAGATTAACACTGGCAAGTGGCTTGGCAAGTGTTGGAATCGGTTTAACTTGAGCACGAATGATAATATCTTCACCATTACTCATTCCACCAACAATTCCCCCTGCATTATTAGACAGATGATAATATCCTTTTTTTTCATCCCAAACTATTGGATCATGAACAAGACTTCCAGATTCAGTTGTCGTATGAGAAGTATTGCCAAAACTTACACCTTTAGCTGCTTGAATACTCATAATTGCAAATGCCATATGAGCATCTAACCGTAAATCATAATGCATAAAACTCCCAATACCAGCTGGCATATTTTGAATTCTAACTTCAACCTCTCCACCAATCGTATCACCATCTTTGCGGAGCATATCTATTTTATTCTGGATATGCGATTCACCTTCATTTCCACATACTCCCCCAACAGATAAAACGGATGATGAAATTTGGATATGAAGTTGAGCGAGTAATTGTCTACATATCGCACCAAGCGCGACACGCATTGCAGTTTCACGGGCAGAAGAACGTTCAATAACATTACGAATATCTTTATCTTGATACTTTAAGGCACCACCTAAATCAGCATGACCCGGTCGTGGCATGTGTTTATTTTCTATCCGTGTCGTTTGATTCCACGGATCCATAATATCAAGCCAATTAACATAATCTTTATTTTCAACAACAAGTGTGATTGGAGCGCCAGTCGTGATACCACCACGCAGTCCGCTTGTAATTTCAAATTGATCATCTTCAATTTTCATTCGGGCTCCTCGACCATACCCTTTTTGACGACTTTGCATTTCATGCTTAATTAATGATTCATCAATTTTCAACCCTTTGGGAAGTCCCTCTATAATTCCCGTCAGTTGTTTCCCATGACTCTCACCAGCAGTCAACAATCGCATACAATCACCTCTTCGTTATATTTTATCATATTTTAAGTCAAATAAAAAGCAACCTGAGGTTGCTTTTCAATTATTATTTTACTGCATCTTTTAATTCTTTTCCTGCTTTAAATGCTGGAACTTTTGAAGCTGCAATCTTAAGTGTTTCACCTGTACGTGGGTTACGTCCTGTACGTGCTGCACGCTCGCGTACTTCAAATGTACCGAAACCTGTAAGTGTTACTTTTCCTTCTTTTTTAAGAGATGTTTGGATTGCTTCAAGGAATGCATTCACTGCTTCATTCGCATCTTTTTTAGAAAGTTCTGCTTTTTCTGCAACAACATCTACAAGATCTTTTTTTGTTACCATAATAAATACCTCCATTATTAAGTCATATTAGACTTCCATAAAACTTTAGCATACTTTTTTACACTTTGCAAGTTTTTGTATTAAAATCTACGAGAATTAGTGATTTTCTTTATTGAAATACTGTTTTACTTGTTCAATATCATTATCAATTTGGAATTTCACCATTTCAACACTATCAAATTTTTGAACATTGCGAATCTTTTCTAAAAAGAAAATAGTTATTTCTTTTTCATAAATATCCGGAATTGATTTGAGGATGTGTGTTTCAATTTTTTTCTCATTCAATTGAAAAGTTGGAGATAAGCCAACATGTGTTACACTCTCAAACATTTCTCCATCTATGTACGTTTGTGTAATATAAACTCCATCACCGGGGAGGATTTTCTCATTTGGAATTTGTACATTGGCAGTCGGAAACCCAAGCTTTCGAGCAATCTTTTCACCTGAAATAACATGACCTGAAATAGAATATGTGTAACCAAGTGCTTGATTTAACATATCAATCTTCCCTGCTTGTAAATAAATATTCATTTGAGAAGAACTTACTCTCATATTTTCGACTTTTAAATCCTCGACTGCTATTAGCATTGAATTTTTAATAGTTGAATCATCTTCAACACTTCCAAAGCGAAAGTCTTGTCCATGAATAACATGTTCAATATTTAATTGTTGCAATAACTCAATAAATGACTGTTTTGTCATATTAGCGAATGCTTGATTAAAGACAAACTCCACAACAACATCTATCCCTAGCTGTTCCAATTTTGAATAACGTTCTTGCGCTGTTAAAATTTTCGGCTGTGTGTTTTTCGAAAAAAAATCACGTGGATCTGGTGAAAACGTAAGTATCCCTTGCTTTTTATTTGGAAACAGACGTTTTGCTTCTTTAATTAAATGTTGATGTCCTAGATGAAGTGCTTGAAATCTTCCAATTGAAAATACAGTATCATTCATTTGAAACGCTAATGGCTTCGTAATATCAACAACTATATGTTCCATTTTCGGCTCCTTCAAATATCCCACGAACACATCGATAACTAGTTTCTGTTTGTTCATAAAATGAAACAATATAATCGTCGTGAACAATAACTGTATAAGGATGTAAATCAGGGGTTTCAAGTGTCAATTTAGCACCATTCATAATTTTAAATTGGACTGTCTCATTAAATTTTGAAAGTGGTACTGCCTTCCATTTTTCACTATTTAATACGGATAGTCCTCTTTTCATAAATTGCTCAGGATTTTCTGCATCTAAAATCACCTGCAAATCGGTTGCATTTTCTACGTGCATGCTCCCATTTTGAACTCGTGAGAGTTCTTTCATATGTGCAGCCACACCAAGTTTTTGTCCATATTGGACACAGAGTGTTCGAATGTATGTTCCATGACTCACGCGCGCATAAAAAGGGATATCCAGCATCTGATCATCATATTGTGTTTCACCATTTTGGATAAACGAAAAAATCGTTATTTCTCTCTCTGGAATTTCTACACTTTCACCTTTACGGGCATAGTCATACAGGGGACGTCCTTTAACTTTGACAGCCGAATACATCGGAGGACGCTGCATTAACTTCCCTTCAAGTGATTGAAATGCATCTGTAATTTCAGAAACGGTAAACATATTTCGAGCAATCGGAGTTGTTGTTATTTTCTCTCCTGTAGCATCTTCAGTTTCCGTTGAATATCCAAGTGTCATCACACCAGTATATACTTTTTCATCAGACATTAAAAAGGGGACTAGCTTTGTCATCTTACCAAGACAAACAACAAGAACACCTTCCACATCTGGATCAAGTGTTCCTGTATGACCAATTTCACGCATCTGAAATTTTCGTTTCAATTTCATTACAACATCATTTGAAGTAAGTCCTTTTGGTTTATTTACTATTAAAATCCCATTTTTCATCGTGTTGCTACCTCGATGATATTATAAATACGATCTAAATTTTGACGTTTTTCACTGGAAACAGCAATGAAATCAAGTTTTCGATCATCTTCATATTGGAGTAATTCACGAACTTTTCTCTCCATTTTAGGACGTTCTTTCATGTTAACCTTATCAAGTTTCGTTCCAATTACTGTAATCGAAATATTATGATACGCTAAAAATTCAAACATCAAAATATCGTCTTTAGTTGGACCATGTCTAAAATCAATTAATAAAAATGCTTTTTTCAGCTGTTTACTCGTTGATAAATAATGTTCGATCATCACACCAAAAGTTTCTCTTTGCTTTTTTGAAACTTTGGCATATCCATATCCTGGTACATCCACAAAATAAAATGTTTCATTCATGAGATAAAAATTCAACGTTTGTGTCTTACCTGGTGTTGATGATGTGTATGCAAGTTTCTTTCGATTTGCAAGCGCATTGATAAATGATGATTTTCCAACATTAGAGCGACCTAGAAATAGCAATTCTGGTCGCCCATCTGTTGGAAAAAATTCTTCGCTTACACAACTCAGTGTATATTCTGATGATGTAATTTTAAGCATTCATATTCTCCTTATTTATTCTTCAAAGCAATTTTGAGTACTTCACTCACGTGAGAAACTGGAAAAATTTCCAATGCTTCACGCACCACTTCTGGAACATCTTCAATATCTTTAATATTTTCTTGTGGAATAATAATTCGTTTCAAATTAGAACGATGAGCACTTACAAGCTTTTCACGAAGTCCACCAATTGGGAGTACATTTCCACGCAGTGTAATTTCACCAGTCATTCCAACATCGTGAAATACAGGTGTATTCGTCAATAATGATGTAATTGCGGTAGCCATTGTAATTCCTGCACTCGGTCCATCTTTAGGTACAGCACCTTCTGGAACATGTACATGAATCGTATTAGTTTCAAATATTTGTGGATCAATTCCTAGAACTGAAACTTGTGATTTGACATAGCTCAATGCCGTTTGCACCGATTCACGCATAACATCTCCAAGTTGTCCAGTTAATACAACCGCTTCTTTCCCGGGATACATTGTTGCTTCAATTTGTAAAATATCTCCACCAAATTGTGTATAAGCAAGTCCTGTTACGATACCAACTTCATCTTTTTTATTTTTTTGACCGTGATGGAATCGTGGTTTTCCTAAAAACAATTCAATATTTTTAGGTTGCACTGATGTTGGTGTTTCTTGACCGATAACAATATTATACGCTGTCTTTCGGAAAATTGTTGCAATTTGACGTTCAAGTGAACGAACTCCAGCCTCACGCGTATATAGTTGAACGATTTTCTTCAATGCTGTTTTTGAAATTTTTGCTTGCTTTGCAGTTAAACCATTTGCTTTAAGTTGCTTTTTAACTAAGTGATTCGCTGCAATTTCTACTTTTTCTTGTTCAGTATAACTTGGAATTTCAATAATTTCCATTCGATCATAGAGTGGTTCTGGAATTCCTTCCATGTAATTTGCTGTCGCGATGAAAAGCACATTTGATAAATCAATGTTTTCTTCCATATAGTGATCATTAAATTGCGTATTTTGCTCTGGATCGAGCAATTCAAGTAATGCAGATGTTGGATCACCGCGGAAATCACTTGACAATTTATCAATTTCATCGAGTAACATTACAGGATTCATCGTTTCAATATTTTTAAATGATTGAATGATTTTTCCTGGCATCGCTCCTAAATAGGTGCGTCGGTGTCCACGAATTTCAGATTCGTCGCGAATTCCACCAAGTGCAATCTTTACATATTCACGTCCAATTGATTCGCTAATAGATTTAACGAGTGATGTCTTCCCAACACCAGGAGGACCAACAAGACATAAAATGGCACCTTTATTCGTATTCGTTAATTTCTTAACGGCTAAAAATTCCAGGATACGCTCTTTAACTTTTTCAAGACCATAGTGATGTGAATCGAGAATCTTTTTCGCACCAATCAACTCATAATCATTTTCTTTAAATGAACCCCAAGGCATTTCAAACACCCAGTCCATATATGTTCGAATGATTCCTGCTTCTGGTGAACTTGATTGCATCATCTCAAGACGATCCAACTCAGCACGCAATTTATTAATAATATGCTCTGGTGCTTTCCCTTCAAGTGCTTGGATTTGTTCACGGTATGATTCTTGTTCTGAATCCTTTGATTGCTTATCTCCAAGTTCCTCTTTAATTACACGCATTTTTTCACGTAAGTAATATTCTTTTTGTGATTCCTCAATAGATTGCTTCACTTGCGATTCAATCTCATTTTCAATCTTAGAAATTTCAATTTCTGCATTCATATCTTCAATCACATGCATCAAGCGATCATTAACATCAACGGTTTCAACATATCGTTGTCTTTTATCTAAAGAAATATTTAAATGAAATGCAATAATATCTGCAAGTTCATCGGCTGTATATTGATGAATAGCTAAATTTTCTAAAAATGGTGGTATCTTATGCATTTCTTCAATATACCGTTCAACTGTAGCAATCACTTGACGAATTAATGCCATTTCTTTATTGTCTTGCACATATGTTACTTTCAATGGATTTACTTCTACAAAATAACTTCCATTAATAAATTCAAGTGTTTCAATTTCCGCACGACTCAAGGCTTGAATCGTTACTCTTTTAGCACCACCTGTTGCATCAACATTCATTTTAATTCGCGCAATTGTTCCTCTTGCATATAAATTTTGTAGTGAAATATCCTCGATAATTGGATCTTTTTGTGAAGTAACAAATATATATCCGTGATAATCACTCATTGCTTTGTCAAGGGCAACAAGTGAAAAGTCACGACCAACTTCAAGACGAAGTTCATTATGGGGTATTGCTACGATTCCTCTTGTTCCTAACAATGGAAGTTTTACTTTTCCACTTGATAAATCAATTGTCAATTCGTTACCTTCTTTCTTGTACTCTTCTGTTTTTGAGTAAATGTAATTTTTTTATTTTTAATGCTTTTTGCTGTTATTTTACATTGAGAGTGTTTATGATTTGGTGCATCATACATTACATCAACCATCAACTCTTCAATAATCGCACGCAACCCTCGCGCGCCTAAATTTCGCTTAATCGCAGTTTGTGCAATTAATTCAAGTGCATCTTTTGAAAAGTGAAGATCAACATCGTCTGCAGCAAGAAGTGCCTGATATTGTTTAACTATTGCATTTTTAGGTTCAGTTAAAATACGAATTAAATCCTCTTCTTTTAATGCATGCAGTTCTCCAATGATTGGTAACCGACCTACAAGTTCAGGTATTAATCCGAATTTAACTAAATCTTCGCTCATAATCACATCAGTATGATCACTTAATTCAGCATCACTCGTGATAAAACCAAGTGATTTATTATTGTCTTGGCGACGTTTCAATACATTTTCAAGTCCTACAAAAGCACCACCGCAAATAAATAAAATTTGACTTGTATCAATTTCAATCATTTCTTGATTTGGATGCTTACGTCCACCATTAGGTGGCACATTTGATATAGTTCCTTCAATAATTTTAAGCAGTGCCTGTTGTACACCTTCCCCCGATACATCACGAGTAATTGAAGTGTTCTCTGATTTGCGACCAATTTTGTCAATTTCATCAATGTAGATGATTCCTTTTTGAGCACGTTCTACATCATAATCAGCCGCTTGTAATAAACGCACTAGCACATTTTCAACATCGTCACCAACATATCCTGCTTCGGTTAATGTAGTTGCATCCGCAATAGCAAATGGTACATCAAGCATCTTTGCTAGCGTTTGAGCAAAGAGCGTTTTCCCACTACCACTTCCACCTATTAACAGCACATTACTTTTAGCGATTTCAACATCGGTGTTTTG
Organism: Culicoidibacterales bacterium; assembly: GCA_051649665.1. Lineage (GTDB taxonomy): Bacteria > Bacillota_I > Bacilli_A > Culicoidibacterales > JBOFHN01 > JBOFHN01. Next base: position 5,035 of record JBOFHN010000053.1, on the reverse strand, counting down.
AAGTTCCGGATGAAACAATCGCTTATAATGATTATACACCGCAACCGCTAAAATTTTCTTCACATTTGCTTGCCCAATGATATATTCATTAAGATGTTCATGAATTTCCGATGGTAAAAGTTGCATCACATTCCAATCTTTTTCTTCATAGTGATCATCTTTTTGTGCATCGTGAAAATTTTGAATACTTTCATAAACAGCTTCTGTACAACTTTCACACAAATAGTGATTTGTAATTGGAGACTGTATCAATTGTCCAACTTGTTGGTATGTTCCACCACAAAAACTACATGTCGGAATAGATGTGTTTTGTTCCATATTTTCTCCTTAATTTGCTTAAAAAGTGACCTTGATACAAAGTCACTTTCTCTATTATATAATTGTTATGCTTTATTGTTATCAAGTAAAAATTCTGTTGCCTTTTTAATACGTTCTTCATATTTTAATGAATCAGTATTTGATCCGAAATATTGTTTAATATCAGAAAGTTTCATTTGATACATATCTGCCATCTCTTGAAGACGAACATCTAAATCAGCATCTGTAATTTCGATGTTTTCCGCATCAGCAATTGCTTCAAGAACGAGTGTTTCACGGATATTTTGTTCTGCTTGAGGAGCCATGTCTTTGCGCATTGCTTCCATTGTAGCACCTGTGAATTGAATATAATCAGCAAGTTTCATTCCTTGCATTGATAATTGTTGTTCAAATTCTGAAACCATACGGTTTACTTGCTCATCGATCATTTCAGATTGAATTGTCAACGTTGCATTTTCAACAACTTTCCCTACAACCTCTGTGCGATATTTTGATTCATTATCTTGTTGTTTACGTGTGCGAATTGTCTCTTTAACATCTGCACGAAGTTGTTCAAGTGTTTCAATTCCTTCACGTTTTAACTCTTTAATAAATTCAACATCAACTTCTGGAAGTTCACGTGTTTTGATTTCATGTACTTTTACTTTAAACGTTACAGGAGCTCCTGCAAGTTCAGCAGCATGATATGCTTCTGGGAATGTTACTTCAATATCGCGCTCTTCACCTTCTGTCATTCCAACTAACTTTTCTTCAAAACCTGGAATGAATTGACCAGAACCAATTTCGAGTGGATGATTTTCACCTTTACCACCTTCAAATGCTACTCCATCTTTAAATCCTTCAAAGTCGATAATTGCTGTATCACCTGTTTCAACTTTTCCACCTTCTTTTAAAACAAGAAGTGCATTTGCTTTTTGAAGTGATGCGATTTCTTCATCGATATCTTTCTCAGTTACACGAACAGCTGGTTTCTTAACACCAAGCCCTGTATAATCACCGAGTTTCACTTCTGGTTTTACTACAACTTCAGCTGTAAGAACAACATTATCTGGCACTTCAAATGACACGATGTCAATTTTCGGTGCTGCTACAGGAGTAAGCTCGAGTGCATCAATTGCTTGCATATACAATTCTTGTAAAATTGAATCTACTGCATCTGTGTATAACGATTCTGCACCGAAACGTTGTTCGAACATGCTACGTGTAATTTTCCCTTTACGGAATCCATCAATTTTCACTTGATCTTTCACTTTGTTAAAAGCTTGATCCATCCCTTTTTCAAAGAGTGCTTTCTCAACAGGCATTGTAATTTTAACACGACCTGCTTCCATAATTTCACTTGTAAACTTCGACATATGTGCCTCCAATTATAATATATATACTTATTTTAAATTAATATCTAAACAATGGCATCCCAGGAGGGATTCGAACCCCCGACCGACGCCTTAGAAGGGCGTTGCTCTATCCAGCTGAGCTACTGAGACATATCACCTATATAGTTTAACAAATTTAGAAGAAAAATTCAACATAAAAAGACTAAAAGCGAACTTTTAGTCTTTTATCGTAACTTTATCCTTGTGGTGTTTCTGATTTTTTTACTTCATCACTATATCCAGGAAGAGAGACAACTGGTTCTTGTCCTTCTGGGTATGCATAAATCAAAAAGCGAAATTCCGTATCGGTAAACTGATTAAGTGGATAACATGTTTGAAGCACAAGCTCTTCATATGGGAGATCTGCTTGAATTGCATCACCACGTGTTTCCCTTACAACCATACCTACTTTTTGCTCTTTATTGTCTGGTGCTGGTGCTGCATGTACTATATACTTAAATGTTCCATACGGCATATCGACAAATATTTCGGCTTTATCTTGAATCTTACCGAGATTATTAAATTGCATATCATTATGTCCAGCAAGATAAATTTGTGATTTTTGTCCCGGATGCTTTGTATCGTACACATGCGCTACTGTATAGTTAAGTAGATTAAATTCACTTGCTGTTTTTGATTTAGCACGTGATAATCCTTCTGTTAATCCAAGCTCCATTCCGATACTTGGAATACGCAATTTACCATACGTATATCCCTTATCATATTTTATCTCACTTGGTATTTGTGGAACTTCCGGTTTATTTTGAATTGCTACTTCAGCTTTCTTCAATCCTTCTGTTGCAGCTTGTTGTGGTGCAAAGTATGTTTTATAAGCATAGAATCCACCTGCTACAAGACCTATAACAAGAAGTAATGTAACTATAAAGAAAAGAAATCCTCTTTTCTTCTTTTTTGATTGATTCTTTTGTGAACGGGATTCTCTTTTCATTTCTTCTGAAAACTTTGTTTCCATCTTTTATTCTCCTAATCGTTTTTTAAGTTCATCACTTAAGGCCTCGAAACCTGGTTTCCCAAGCAGTGCAAACATATTCTTTTTATATGCTTCTACTCCTGGTTGATCAAATGGATTTACTTCTAATAAGTATCCACTCATCGCACATGCAATTTCAAAGAAGTATACAAGATACCCATAGTGATATGCATCCATTTTATCAATTTCAACAATCATATTTGGCGCCATCCCATCTGTATGGGCAAGAAGTGTTCCTCGATATGCTTGTTCATTTACAAACTGCATTGTCTTTCCTGCTAAGAAGTTCAAACCATCTAAATCATCTTGTTCTTCTTCAATTATAACCGTTGCATCTACTTGCTTCACTTGAATCACTGTTTCAAACAAATCACGACGTCCATCTTGAATATATTGACCGAGTGAATGTAAATCCGTTGAGAAGTTCACTGATGCTGGGAAGATACCTTTTCCATCTTTCCCTTCACTTTCACCAAATAACTGTTTCCACCATTCACCAAAATATGTGAGCGCTGGTTCATAGTTAACAAGAATTTCAATGGTTTTCCCTTCGTTGTAAAGCATGTTACGAACTACCGCATAACGATATGCATCATTTTCTTCAATTGTATTTGCTTGTGAATTAGCACGTGCATCAAATGCACCTTGCATCATACTTGCAATATCAATTCCTGCAACAGCAATTGGAAGTAATCCAACTGCTGTGAGTACTGAAAAACGTCCACCAACATCATCTGGAACAACAAATGTTTCATATCCTTGTGCATCTGCAAGTTGCTTCAATGCTCCGCGTGATTTATCTGTCGTAGCAAAAATACGCGTCTGTGCAACTTCTTTTCCAACTTGTTCAATAAGTTGCTTTTGCAGAAGTCGGAACGCAAGTGCTGGTTCTGTTGTCGTTCCTGATTTAGAAATCACATTAATCGCAAATGATTTATCTTTCAAATACGTCATTAATCCTGTGATATAATCACTACTCATTTGATGCCCTGCAAAAATGATTTCTACTTTTTCTTTTGCGAATGGTTTTTTCATCATTTCAATTGCTGATTTTGCACCGAGGTAAGAACCACCGATTCCGATTACAACAAGCACTTCAACTTCTGACTGAATTCGTTTAGCTGCTGCTTGAATACGTGCAAATTCTTCTTTATCGTAATTTTGTGGTAAATCAACCCATCCTAAAAAGTCATTTCCAAGACCAGTTTTCTCATGAATCATTGTATGTACGCTCGGCACTTTAGCAGCCAGTGTGGCAATCTTTTCTTTGTCGAACATTTTTTCAATCAGACTTGTATTTAAATGTAACATCTTTTATCACTCCTACTATGCATTGTGTTTCTTTCTTTTATATGAACGTTCTATCCAGACTGGTAATTGTTTAGCTAAAGAGGCAAAACTTTCAGAAAGAACCATCTTTTTTTGTTCTGCTTCTCTTTGTATCGTTTCATAACTTGATGTGAGCATACACTTCCCTTTATGTCCACCATACTGATATACATAAGCAGATACGGTATCATCTACACGAAAATATTCTTGAAAATGCTCAGCGATATCAGTTGAAACACGGCTGATATGTAAAAAGGCAAAAACATCCTCATTTCCATCCTTAAGACGAATGACAAGTCCATCATCTCTCACCTTGACAACTTTACCACTTACTTTGTCGCCTACTTTCATGTAAACACCACCTTTCATTCTTTATTATTATACATCATTGCACAAAAAAATGCACGTTTTTTCGTACTAAAAAAACAAACAGCAAGCACTGTTTGTTCATCCTATGTATTAATTATTTTTCGGTGTTGAATCAACCATTTCTGATACAAATTCTTTAACTAATAACTTGTTTTCATCTTTTCGAATAATTTCTGACAAAGCTTTAATGAATGCTGTTTGATCACCTTTAGCATCAACATAACTCTTCACCATACTATCATAATATGCTAGCATTGTTTTTGATTTTTCTTTTAATTTCTTCACATGTTCTTGGATATCTCCTGGCGCACTGCTCTCTTTCAAATTTTCAAAGTATTTGAGCGCTTCTGCAATTTTTTTATATTCATCTTTTTCTTTTATTTTATTTTCTGAATCATGTTCATATTTCATTGCCACAAGTTTTTGCATTAGTTCTTGCGATCCTTTTTTATATGATTCAGTTTGTGATGCGAATTCTTCCGCCTTATAATCTTTTTGAGCTACTCCACATCCTGTCACTGTAGCTAATGCCACAATACTCATACATAATGCCATAAGTCTTTTTTTCATTTGATACACCTCTATTATTCTTTCGTATTTAATAAATAATTTGCTGGAAAAAAGTATGATACTCCATTCATCATGACAAAAAATG
>JBOFHN010000052.1:0-2588 GCA_051649665.1 Culicoidibacterales bacterium | reverse complement strand
TAATTGTTGGAATTGGAAATAAGACAATATCTGCAACAACAATTGTCAATCGTTTATTGATGGAAAAAGAGCATATTGATCTTGATGATATTATTCAACAGGCCAAAGCCAATGATTTACGTAAAAAATCAGCACAATCAATTGTCAGTCTTGGAGATATTGGTAATGTTTCCCATCAGTTTGCGAAATGTTGTAAACCAATTTTTGGAGATGATATTATTGGTTATGTGTCACAGAGCAAAGGACTTGTTGTTCACCGCAGGGATTGTCGTACATTACAGGAATTAGATCATAAACGATTTGCCGATGTCACATGGTCAGTCAATGAAAACTCAAATGTTTCGTTTGATGTTAATTTACAGGTACAATCTTTTGATCGAAATAATTTATTGAATGATTTAGTACAAACACTCTACAAAGTGAATACAAATATTAAAATGCTCAACTCAATTGTGAGTGAAGATCAAGCTGCTGAAATGCAAGTGACATTGACAGCACAAAGTGTGGAGCAATTAAAAGATATAATTAAACATATTGAGCGAATCCCAGGTGTTTTCAAAGTGTTGCGCGTTGATTCGTTTGAATAGAAGGAGATTATTATGCGCTGTGTTGTACAAAGAGTAACTGAGAGTCAAGTCAGTGTTGATGGAGTATCTATCAATGCAATCCAAAATGGTTATATGATACTTGTTGGAATAACACATGCGGATGATGAATCAGTTGTTGCTAAAATGATTGCCAAAATAGAGAAACTTCGTATTTTTGAAGATGAAAATGGTAAAATGAACAAAAGTATTAAAGATGTTGAAGGAGAAATACTCGCTATTTCTCAATTTACATTGTATGGAAATGCAAAAAAAGGCAATCGGCCAGACTTTTTACAGGCTGCATCCTTTGAAAAAGCTAAATCGTTATATGATTATTTTCTATTAGAAATGAATAAACTAATTCCAACAAAAGGTGGTGTCTTTGGTGGTGATATGAAAATATCACTCATCAATGATGGACCGGTAACACTTATTTTAGATAGTGATACACTATTTTAGGAGGAAAAGATATGAATGAAATACTAAACAATAAATACTTTCGCTATTCACTCGTATTGTTTTTTGGTCTTGCTAATTTATGGTTGATGATCATGGTTTTGCCAATGATATTGAACAATCCTTTTTGGTCAGGATTCATCAGTATTCTATCCGTTTTTAGTGTTGGCTTCTTTTTGGCTTATATTTTTAATTTTGCAGTAGTCAATATTCAAAATCGAGTTAAAAATCGGAACTTCGCTATTTTGCTCTTTTTAACACTTATTCTCAGTGTACTTTTGATTACAGCAATTTTAATTATTCCGCGTATTGCAGATACGATTCCAATTTTATATAATAAATTTATTGAACTTGTCAATTGGTTTACGGATCTTGAAATCGTGAAGCAGAATAATATTAAAATTTCAGTCAGCGATTTAGGACTGTCTAATCCACAAGTGATTATTCAAACAATCTGGTCAAGTCTTTCAACATTTTTTGGTATCTTTGTCGTAATGATTTTATTTTTATTTGAATTTCCTCAAATTCAAGTGGGAATAGAACGTCTTTTACCAAAGCACTTTCAAGAAAGATATGGGAAATCATTTTCAGAACTTGACCGCCGAATGGGGCGATTCACAGGTGATTATGGAAGTTTACTACTTGTTCTCTTTGTAGAACATTTGATTTTAACATTATTACTTGGGCTCAATCCACTCATCGCTGTTTCAGTTGTTATCTTCTACTTAATTCCGGTAGTTGGTGGATTTATTTATCTATCTAGTGTATTCTTATTGGCATTTTCGCAAGAAGGATCACACATTCTTTTCATCATACCAATTGATTCCCCAGTAACATATGCACTTATTGTTATTGCGATTTTAACAGTTGTCTTCATTTGGGATTCCATGTTCTTGATGCCGAAGTATATTGGAGATGCATTGAAGTTAAGTTTTATCGTTGTTATCTTTGTTACTTTTATGATGAGTTTATTGAATTGGATTGGATTCATGCTCTCACCATTTGTACTTGTATTATTGAAGTTTATGTTTGATGAGTACATGCGAGAAAAACCGAGGTTTTACGATCATGAAAAAGAAAATGCAATAGAACATTTAGAACACTTGAAAAAACATCCTAAACATGATAAAATATAAACAATATTTCACGGAAGAGTGACACCCGGTGATTGGAATACGCAGCCCTCTGCGTTATCAAGGTAAAAAGAGCATATGTAGTATATACATATGAATGAGGGTGGCACCGCGGAAAATTCGTCCCTACAGTTTTATACTGTGGGGACTTTTTATATATGGAGGTAAAGATGGCAAATATTTTAAAAACAGCACGTGGAACATACGATATTCTTCCGAAAGATGTGAAGAAATGGCAAGCTTTTGAAAAAATCGTTCAAGAGGTATGCAGTCGCTATAACTATGAAGAAATTAGAACACCGATGTTTGAACAGACTGAACTATTTGTACGTGGTGTTGGTGATACAACGGATGTTGTAACAAAAGAAATGTATTCAGTTGTAGGACTTGCAGATAAATCAGGAAAAGTAGA
>JBOFHN010000051.1:0-10439 GCA_051649665.1 Culicoidibacterales bacterium | reverse complement strand
GTACTTATGAAGAAATACAGAAGGGTATTCAGTCACTTCAATTTCCACGTAAACCAGCAATTCCAAAAGATGAACAAGATGAGGAAAAAGAAGCACTGTATAAAAAACAGCGGGATCTGATAAAAAAACAATTGGATACGATATGTCTCTATTTCCAAGCTGATGCATCAGTTGAAGTGTCAATGATTAATGAAGCGCGTTCTCAAATGCAAATTTTGATTGATATGGCATATGCATTTTATACGAAGGCGCAAAGTAATCGTTTAAGTCGTGGTCGTGTTCTCTTTTCTGATATTTCACAACTAGCGTATGCGATACTGAGTCAAGATGAGATTAAACAAAAGTGGCATGCTAGAATTGATGAAGTGATGATTGATGAATATCAAGATACAACACTTGCACAAGAAGAATTATTTGCAACATTTGGTGCTGACAAGTTATTTCTTGTTGGTGATATGAAACAAGCAATCTACCGATTCCGTCAAAGTGACCCACTTTTATTTGCTGCAAAAAATGCGTATTACCGTGAAGAAAATACACATACTGTTATTGATTTGAATCAAAATTTTCGTTCGCGGAGTAAGGTCCTTTCTTATATCAATGATGTATTTGAACCGTTGATGGATGAGCACGTAGGAGAAATGATATATGATAATAATGCAAAGTTATATTTTGGTTTGACAGGGTATAAGAGCGAAGATGAAATGATTGATGTTTTACTCATTGATAGTAGTGATGAGACAATTGAAGATTCAAATAAAGAACAAGCACAAGTGATTGCCAATCAAATTAAGCGAATATTCACAGAAAAAATGGAAGTATTTGAAAAAGGAAAAATGAGACCAATTACATTTTCAGATATTGCTATTTTGACACGAAATAATCAAAGTGATTTTTTAGACGCGTTAATTGGGGTCTTTCAAAATGAACGTATTCCTTTTCAAAAAGAGGGTAAAACAAAATTTTCTGAACATTTAGAAGTAACATGGATTTTATCGATGTTGCAAGCGTTGAGTAATCCGTTTGATGATATTCAGTTTGCAACCGTACTAAAGTCACCCTTTGGTGATATTTCGATGCAGCAATTGTATGATGTTTCAAAGAATGAAGGGGAGACCCTTTACGATAAAACACGTATTTCCAATGATCCGAAAATGCAACTATTTTTTGAACGATTTGATATGTTGCGTAATCAAGTTTTTGCACTTGCACCAACCAAACTATTCCGAATGATGCTTCAATTGTTTCAGTTTGAATATGCAATTGAAGCGATGAGTAATCAGATGAATCGGAAGCAGAATATTGAAATTCTATATGAGCTGACAAAATCAATTGAAACGACACGGAGTATGACGTTTTCAGAATATGTATATTATTTGGTGAAGCAAGTACAACAAGACCAGATAAGTATCAATACACCTCAAATAAGTGATACGCCAGACGCTGTAATGATTCAAACATTTCACAAGAGTAAAGGATTGGAATACCCAGTTGTCTTTGTTTCCAATATAAATAAAAATTTCAATCTAAAAACAGATGCATCGATGTATAAATTAAAAGATGTTGGAATTGTTCGTTCTTACCACCAAACAAGTGATAAAAAAAGATATCAGACAATTGAAAGTATGATGTGTAAAGACCAATTACGACATGAAGCATTATCAGAAGAGATGCGATTATTTTATGTTGCATTGACGCGTGCTCGAGAAAAGCTTTATGTAACAGGTGTGATGAATAGTAAACAAAAAGAGCAATTACCACCGCCAATACAGACGATATATCCGTATAGCCTCCGAATTCAAGCACAGTCAATGCTTGATTGGATTATGTTATCATTGCATAAAACGAGAAAATGGGCTAATGTACACTATTTTCAAAAAAGTGATATTCAAGTTGATGAATCTATTATGCAGGAAAATAAACAGATTGTTTCACAACAATTGAGTAAAGAAGCAATCCAATCACTCGAATGGAAAGATGAGGACGCTGCGTATCAATTCATTCCACTAAAATTATCAGTTACAGAATTAAAGAAAAAAGTAGAATTTACAGATTCAGTGAATTTTATACCTTTTAAATCGAATACGATTATAAAACCAAAGTTGAAGTCAACGCTAGTAAACCGTGCAATGATTGGAACAGCAACACATACATTGTTTGAACATTTTGATTTTAACGCTATCAGCTATGAACAAATTCAAATACAGATTCAAAATCTTGTTTTGAAAAAGCAAATTGATAGTGAAGTAGCAAAAGAAATTGCTGTTGATAAAATTGTCAACTTCCTACAAAGTCCACTAGGACAGATGTTGTGTATAAATGAAATGAACATTCAACGAGAGATTCCATTTAGGATGTTTATAAACGCCGCTTATGCAGGTTATGGACAGTCTAATGCAGAAGTCCTTGTTCAGGGTGTGATTGATGCACTCGTCGTTGATGAAGCTTCTAAAAGTGTATATATCGTTGATTATAAAACAGATGATATGTCTTTTTATAAAACAGTGGAGAAAAGAAAAGCGGAAATCAATAACCGTTACCGTGTTCAAGCTGATTTATACAAAGAAGCGATTGAACGTATTTATACTGACTATACGGTTATCATGTACTTTATTACACTTGATGATACTAGGGTTTATGAATATCAAAATGGACAATTTAATATATAAAAAAAACCGTGGATTTATTCCACGGTTTTATTGTAAAGAAATTAGAATTTCTTTTTCTTACGAGCTTCTTCAGACTTACGTTTTTTCTTAAGTCCAGGGCGAAGATAATATTCACGTTTACGAGCTTCCGTAAGAGTTCCGGCTTTAACCACCTCACGTTTGAAACGACGAAGAGCATCGTCAATAGACTCATTAGGTCGTACAACAGTTTTGTTTGCCATGGGTTTGCCTCCTCTCATCGTAAGTTACAGAAATTCTGCACCAAATTATTATATCAAAAAGAATAGGAAATAACAAGGAAAAATAAGCAGAAATAGCATTTTTTTTCAAAATTAAAATAAAGAGTTGAAAAATTTGAAAAAAAAGGTACAATAAAGAGAGGTGAGAATATGTATTTAGAGATTAATTTTTCCAATGAAACAGAAAATACTGAATTAGAAGCGTATTTTCCAACGATACAGGCATTGTATGAGCATACGCTTAAACATACTGGAAATGATAAAATGTATGAAGTGAGTATTAGTATTGTTGATGAAAAAATGATACAAGATATTAATCGTGAATATCGAAACAAAGATGCAGTGACTGATGTGATTAGCTTTGCTTTTTTGGATGATGCAGATATTCACTATCCAGAAGATATGCCAATACCACTTGGAGAAATATATATATGTGATAAAAGAATGTACGAACAAGCAGAAGATTATGGTCATGGTGTGAAGCGAGAATTTCATTTTTTAGCCTTGCATGGGCTTTTACATTTGCTTGGATATGATCATATGAATGAAGCAGACGAGGCAGTTATGTTCAATTTGCAAGATGAAATTCTCACAACACTTGGATATGAAAGGGTGGATTATAATGGATAAACAAAAACTTATTCAATGTGCGGTACATGCAGCACAAAATGCATATGCGCCATATTCTAATTTTCACGTAGGAGCAGCAATTTTATTATCTGATGGTAAAATTATTGAAGGTGCAAATATTGAAAACATTTCATTTGGTGCAACAAATTGTGCTGAGAGAAGTGCGTTGTTTACAGCTGCTTCTTTAGGTTATCGACGAGGTGATTTCCAAGCGATTGCGATTTATGGGCATACGGAGGAACCGATTTCTCCATGTGGTATTTGTCGGCAAGCACTCGTTGAATTTTTAGAAAAAGATACACCGATCTTTTTAGTGAATGAAAAGTTAAATGTACTTGAGATGACAATGGGTGATTTATTACCATATGCATTTGATGATTTGAAATAAATAAGAAAAGAAGCGATAATAATTATCGCTTCTTTTTTGATTTATAAAATGAGAACAGTAGAATGCATGCAGAAATGAAGAAGAGTGTAACGGAGATAATACCCCCTTCTATGAATCCAGGAGATATATAAGACATTGTAATAGTATGATCACCGGGAGGGAGTTTAAAGGCGATGAATCCACCATTAACACGTTCAGGGATGGTGATATTGCCATCTACTGTAAATGTTTGACCTTTTGTGAAAGGGATTGGTGTATAGGTATATGAATTTTCTTTTGTAACGTGAACTTGAGCGGAAAATCCATTTTCACTAAAGTTGGTAAATGTATAATCCATCGCTTGCGCTTTTTTTGCTCGTTCATAATCTGCTTTTATATTTTTTATAAAACCAAAGCGATTATCACTGTGGAGTGAGTAACTTGTAGGCTTAAAGGATATTTTTACAGCATCACCTTGTTGAAAAGGAACTGAGAGCATAAGACATTGAGTAGATTGCTGAGGTGTTTCAGGGAAACAAGAGTTGTTTGTATCAATTTTTTTATTGTTGATTGATAGTGTTATGTCACGCGTGTTGTAGAATACATAATCACCACTAGTTGTTTCAGGCGAAAATGTATAGTCAGTTGGTGATGAAATAGTAAATGTTAAATTATCGGTCCAAACGAGGTTTCCGATATGCGTGAGCATTTCTTTGTTTGTTTTGATATATTCCTCTTTGTTGCGAGAAGCAAGTGTTGGTGTGAGTTGATTATCACTTTGCTTTTGTTCATCTTCAACGATTAAATAATCATTGAGAATGTTTGATGCAAAAAGAGAAGCGGATTGTCGGATTTCTTGCTCTGGTAATGTTTGTGTGTATGACTTGAAAAATCCACTATTACCTTCATTTTTATAAATGAAATATGTCCCGAGATTTGTTTGTTTTGTTTGAATTTTTTTAAATTGTGATGGAACATATGACGGTGTAGGGTTTTGTGTAATGAAGTAATCAATGTTAAGATTGTCGAAATACACTTGATTGATTTCAACATTTCGTGCCCAAAAAGTTTGTGGTTCTGTAAAACCGTGTGTCCAATCAAAATATTTATTTGTTGCTGTATTGTAAAGTGAGTGATAAATTAATTGATTGTTTACGTTGTAATACAGACTTTGATTATAGGCAAAAGGTGAATAGTCAGTGTGAGAGAGTTCATCAATCCACATGCGGTCCCGAAGTTGATTCATATTGTTTTCTTTGACGATTTCATTGATGATATCTGATCTTGTTTGTCTTTTTTGAATTTCATCATAGCTGACGACATTTCCAGTTGGAGCAGAATTGTAGCCGATAAAAATTGCAGTTGAAAATGTTGATTGAGCAATCGTTAGTACGATAATTAGTGGCCATATTCTATTTTTAACTTTTTTACTGAGAAGTAAGAAGACAGTGATGATGAGAAAAAGGAGTGTTGGAAGTGCATTACGAATAATAAATGAGATGAGTAACAGTTCAGAGTTATAACTGATTGGACCAATTAAAGTTGGAAGCGCAATGCAAACAACCATTGTAAGTGCGATGAGGAGTGATGTTTTTTTAAGCTTTTCTCGATTTATTTTCTCGAAATTTTCAATGACATGGACAGTTGTAACGAGGATGAAAGCAATAACGAGATAGCTCCAACGATAATTCATATTCGTAAGGAGCGCGACAATATTGTTAAATATCGGTAATACGAGTAGTGAGACGATAATGATTCCAGTGTATTTGATAATTTTATAAGTGCGTGAATGAACCATGCACTTCAATTGATTGGCAAATAAAAGTGGAAGACTTCCTGCATAAACAGCAAGTGATTGCCATTGGATTGACATGTTGTAAAATGGTTCGCTTGATTGAATTCTCGATGGTGGGAAAAGAAAAGCAGCAACAGATGTAATTGCAGGAACAATTCCAACAATGATGGCAGCCCAACCATAACCACTCCAAAAGAGTTTAATATCATTAAATTGACCAGAACGTGGGCTGAGTGAAGATTGAATTACAAATGGAAGGATGACAAATGATGCCATTCCCAATCCAAGACCGATATAGAGTATTGCTTGTAGTACTTCGATGAAAAATGCTTTCCAAGAGAAAGAATACAAAATGAGCCAACGAGCAACAAGGTAAATAATAAAAATGATAAATGTAAAAATAATAAAATACGGATTAATAATCGCGAGTAATGCAATGGTGAAACTTAACCAAATTCGTTTTTTCTGCTTCAAGTAATATTCAATTGCGATAAGAAGCAGAGGAAAGAATGCGAAGTAGTCATTGAAATGATTGAAGAAGATATTGATAATCATCGGCCCTGAATACCCATAAAGTAGTCCGCCAATAACAATCGCATACCACTTTTTATATCCGAGGATATTTAAGAACTTTGCAAATAAAGTTGCACCGATTGTGAATTTTAGGATGTTCATTACAAGCATCATTTGTGGAATCCACTCTTTTGGAAAGAGGGTAATCATACGGAAGAAAGGACTCCAAATATAATAGAATAAATTTGAGCCGTAGTAATCTGATCCGTGCATATTATTCCAAGACCAGAAAACAAAAGTTCCACTGTGCGCTTTTTCCCAGCCATCACGATAAAATGGAACTTGCTGCCAAAATGAGTCGATTTTCGTTATCGCTGTTCCACCGTTTGTTATAATCCAGTATGAATATGATAATATTCCAGTAAAAAGTGCGAGAATAAAGGTGAATAAAACCGGTCGTGCACAGAGAAATGAACTTAATTTATGCATGCGCGTTTTAAAATTAGATGATGTTTTCATGAAATACCTCGATTAATAAAAAATGATTTGAAGAAGTGCTCCCAGAAGGACACTTCCAATAATAATGACGATTCCTGCTAAAAGAAGGAAGTGTCGCCTGAAAAAATGCTTATTCATTGTAAAATTCACTCATTTCTGATATACTTTGATATACTAACTGTACTATTATATCAAAGTTGAATTGAAATTCAAAGTAGGAGGACTTATATGAAACAAACTTCGCGAGCAGCGTATTTTTTAACGTTGCATTTTTTTATGTTCGTTATATTTAATTTGGGTCACCCAGTTACCCGCCAATTTATTTTAGATATAAAAGGACCTGATTATTTACAAGGACTTTTACTCGGTGTGATGGCACTTGGGGGCTTTTTCTTTGCTCCGCTTTGGGGGCAAATTGCCCAACGATATGGTTATCGAATTATCGCTCTTGGACCACTTGGATATGCAATTGGACAAATTGGTTTTGTTGTTTTAGGATATTGGCCTGGTCTTGTTATCTTCCGTTTTATAGCGGGAACATTTGCGAGTGTGAACTCAACATTACACTTTGTTCATTTGACACATATTTCATCTACACCAGCTGAAAGAACTAAAAACTTAGGAATTGCTTCACTCTTACTGACAGCCTCAGCAGGGGTTGGGTATTTTCTTGGTGGAATGATTGGGAATGCGCAACCACGCTTGACATTTGTCGTACAAATAGTTGCATCACTTGTAATTGCGGGTTTAGTATATTATGAATTAAAAGATGAAAAGGGAGACATTCATACAAAAATTCAATATAATTTCCTTCGACAAAATATGAGTATGCTTCGTAAATATCGTAGTAATGGATTACATTATATTATTGGTTTGACTATTTTGAATGTTATTGGAAATAGCATCTTGATTTTGTCATCATTACTTCCACAATTGAACAAACTTTTTAAGTTTACATCAGCACTTCAGGGAACAAGTTATAGTATTACAATTTTGTTAGCTTCATACTTGAGTTACATTTTTGTAAAACGTATGCTTGTTAAAGTTAAAAACCATCGTGCATTATTACCATATCTCGCACTTATTTCAACTATAACTGGACTTTTAACATTGCCACTTATGTATGTCCTCGGTCAATTTGGATGGATTATGCTCTTACTGTTATTTGTTATTGTTACAGTTGTGAATACAATTTTTGTGACAGTTATTCAGGAATTGCTATCAGTAATGGCAGAAAAAAATGAGCACTCACAATTAACAGGACTGAATCAATCTGCACAATCAATTGCATTATTTATCGGAAGTTTTGGTGGCGGTATTTTATTTGCGATGAATGCTTACTTGCCGATTTTAATAGGGGTTATTATATTTGCTTTAACAGTGAGTTATAAC
This sequence comes from Culicoidibacterales bacterium, assembly GCA_051649665.1. Taxonomy (GTDB): domain Bacteria; phylum Bacillota_I; class Bacilli_A; order Culicoidibacterales; family JBOFHN01; genus JBOFHN01. Next base: position 2,336 of record JBOFHN010000051.1, on the reverse strand, counting down.
TATTTTCTCATTCGTACGCATAAAATATAGTTAGAGTATTTGTTGGGAAAAAATTATTTCTTGTGTTATTGTATAAGCATATAGGAGATGGAGGATTGAGGCATGAAAAAAAGTTTAATACTCTTTTTAGATAGTCTCTTTAGTTTTAAAGGGAGAGCAACCCGAAGTGAATTTTGGTATGTGTATTTGTGGCTGTTTTTCATAAAGTGTGTGTTTGTTGGCATTACGTACATCTTTTTAGTACCAACTTCTTCGACTACAGTATCAACTGAACAACAAACGAATCCATCATTAGTGCTTCTATTTATTATATTGAGTATTTTTTCGGTGTCGGTGCTCTTATTGATTGGACAATTCACGTTAACTGTACGACGTCTTCATGATATTGGAAAGTCAGGGCTGTGGTTATTTCTTTTGGCGGCACTCCCAATCGGGTTGCCAATAATGTATGTTTTGATGTGTTTAAAATCGGAGCCACATACAAATCAATACGGACCGTATGAATTATTTGAACAAAAATGATTATAATATAAAACAAAAGCAGATATCTGCTTTTTTAATTTCAGTTAACATGAAACCTTTTACAAAGAAACTGAAATATGATATACTAATAATCTAAGATAGCTTTTGGAGGAACAAATCATGAGAATGGTTGATTTAATCGCAAAAAAACGTGATGGACACGTATTTACTAAAGAAGAGATTCACTGGATTGTGAATGAATATACAGAAGGAAAGATTCCTGATTATCAAGTGTCAGCTCTTTTGATGGCCATTTATTTTCAAGGAATGGACTTTGATGAAACATATTATCTCACAGATGCAATGGCACATTCAGGTGATATTGTTGACTTGAGTGGAATTAGTGGTGTCAAAGTAGATAAACATTCAACAGGTGGTGTTGGAGATAAAGTTACGCTTGTACTTGCTCCACTTGCAGCATCGCTTGGATTGAAAGTGGCTAAAATGTCAGGTCGTGGTCTTGGACATACGGGTGGAACAATTGATAAACTCGAAGCGATTCCTGGGTTTAATACAGAAATTAAAGAAGCTGATTTTATTCGTCAAGTGGATTCAATCGGTGCAGCTGTTGTCGGACAAACAGGGAACCTCACACCAGCAGATAAAAAACTTTATGCACTTCGTGATGTGACAGCAACAGTTGAGAGTATTCCACTTATTGCAGCATCAATTATGTCGAAAAAAATTGCAGCAGGAAGTGACATCATTTGTCTCGATGTAAAAGTTGGTAGTGGTGCGTTTATGAAAACACTTGAAAGAGCGCGTGAACTTTCAAAAACGATGATTGAGATTGGGAAACGAGCTGGTCGTCATGTTATCGTATTTTTAACTGATATGGATCAACCACTCGGTTATAATATCGGAAATGCACTTGAAGTGAGTGAAGCTATTGATACACTAAAAGGAAAAGGTCCAGAAGATTTAAGTGAAGTAACAGCAACGATTGTTGGATATATGCTATTTTATAGTGAAAAAGTTTCAACAATCGAAGAAGGAATTACGAAAGCAACAGAAGCTTTAAAAACAGGTGAAGCCATTACAACGTTAAAAGATATGCTTGAGGCACAAGGTGGAGATTCACGAATTATCGAAGATTCAAATGTCATGCCAACAGCTCAATATGTATATGAAGTATGTGCAAAAGCCGATGGAGTCGTTGCATCTATTGATGCATTCAAACTCGGACACCTTGGAATGGAACTTGGTGCAGGTCGTGCAACTAAAGAAGATACAATTGATTATGGAGTTGGACTTGCAACATATGTTAAAGTCGGTGATCGCATTAAGCAAGGTGATATCATTGGACGCATTTATGCAAATAACGAAAATGAAGAGAAATATGCAGCACTCTTTTTAGATGCATTTACAGTTGATCAAAATGAGCACGATTCAATTCCACTTATTTTTGAAATCATCACAGCATAAAGAAAAAATAAATATTTATTTCACATTTAAATGCATTTTAATACTAAATGATGTTTTCAGGAGCACCCTAGGAATTAGGGTGCTTTTTGTTTTCCACAAGATGAAATTAGCAGTTAATAGTTTTTAAAAGCACAAAAAGTAAATTAATGACATTTAAATAAGATATTTTGCTCTTGTACTGAAATAGAGCTTATTTTACATTGTACACGACTAAGAAAATTGATATAATATCACACGCTATAAAAGATATTTATTGCTGAATTATATAACAATAAAATTATATTTTAATATTTTATTGTTATATATATGAAAGAGGTTGAGTAAATGGAAATTTTTAAAAAAATTTTAAAAATCATGGGAGTTTTTATCCTATTATGCACGTCAATATT
>JBOFHN010000050.1:0-19278 GCA_051649665.1 Culicoidibacterales bacterium | reverse complement strand
GACATTTATTTGCAATAGCTATTGTAAAATTTGCACCTTTTGTTCGAAAAAGAAAACAGGAAATTGTTCACTTAACCACGTTTGTAAGCAACTTAGTCCAATCGCTTCTGCTTCATGCCCAATATCAATAATTAGAAAGTCTTCTCGATGTGCATCTTGTGCTGTGTGGAATGTGAGATCACCGGTTAAAAAAGCATCACAGCCTTTTTGTTTTGCCAAACGCCAGTAGTATTCACCAGATCCACCGAGTATCGCAACTTTTTTAATTTCTTTTTTAATCACTTGATTTGTACGAACATGAGCAGTTTTTTCTTCAAGGCAATTCAGAAGCTGTTCTTGTGTCATAAAGGCATCGGCTTGAACGCCTAAACCATATCCTGATTCGTCTTGTTCCAGTGGACGAATGTTTGTGAAATTAAAAGCACGAGCTAGTAATCCACTCATATTATATTCTGCTTTGGCACGATCTACGGCAGTATGTGAGCAATAAACAGCAATATCGTGTTTTATTAATTTCTTGAGCACTTGAAAACGATAATCTCGATCATCATATTTATAAATCGGTTGGAAAAATGGTGTGTGATGACAAATGATGAGGTTGGCATTATTACTTACTGCATAATCGATCGCTTCAAGTGAGCATTCTAAGGAAAGCGTGATATTAGTTAATACTGTATCCCTTGATCCATGTAATAATCCTGTATTTTTTTCATCGTATGCCATATCACGAATTGATGGTGGATATCGCATCTCAAAATATGTAATCACATCATGAATTGTTGCCATTTTCCCACTCCTCTGCTCTTTGAATAAGCAATTCATATTCTGCTTTTTTCTGGTCTTGATTCGTTGTGCTTTTACTCAGTTGTTCGACAATATGCTGCCAATGTTTTTTTAGGGATACAACATACTGCTTATTTATCTCACACTTATGATTGAGAATAAACGGTCCAACTTTCATTTCAAAATCTTCCCATTTTTGTCCATGGTTTAAAGTTTTAGAATAAACAAGAATTGGATACATAATATCATTATCATTGATAATCATTTCTTTTACAAGCGCAAAATCAGATTGCAAAAGAAATTCACGAATAATATCAGCACCGATATTCGGCTGTAAAATCATAGTTTTCAAATTTGGCATCAGGAGTCCTTGTTCGATAATATCTCGAATCAAAGCACCACCCATCCCTGCAACAACAAGTGTATCAACTTGATTTTTATCGGCCTCTTCGAGTGCAAGAACACCACTACCTAAACGTGTTTCAATCATTGATTGATAACCGTATTTTTCAATATTTACTTTAGCACTCTGAAGTGGTCCTTCATTAACATCGCATGCAAATCCTTTTTTGATAAGATCTTTTTTAGCAAGATCAATGACTAAATAACCATGATCACATCCAATATCAGCGACAATTGAATGGAGTGGTACTTCTTCTGCCACATGTTGAAGTCGTTTTGATAACATATTTTATAGCTCCATAAAATCTTTTAGCATTTTTGAACGAATTGGATAACGAAGTTTTCGGATTGCTTTCGCTTCAATTTGACGGATACGTTCACGTGTTACATTGAATTCTAACCCAACTTCTTCAAGTGTGCGACTTCTTCCATCATCAAGTCCAAAACGAAGGCGTAAAACACGTTCTTCACGATCAGTCAACGTTTCAAGAACTTCACGAAGTTGTGCCTTTAATACTTCATTTGTTGAGTAATCAGTCGGTGAAAGTGTATCTGTATCTTCAATAAAATCACCAAGATGTGAATCATCCTCTTCACCAATCGGTGTTTCAAATGACACTGGTTCTTGTGAAATCTTAATAATTTCTCGAACCTTTTCAACTGTGATGTTCATTTCCTCAGCAATTTCTTCTGGTTTTGGATCACGTCCGAGCACTTGGACAAGATTTCGTTGAATTCGATTTAATTTATTGATTGTTTCAATCATATGAACTGGAATTCGAATCGTACGAGCATGATCTGCAATTGAACGTGTAATTGCTTGACGAATCCACCAAGTTGCATATGTTGAAAACTTAAATCCTTTAGTATGATCATACTTTTCAACTGCTTTAATAAGCCCCATATTTCCTTCTTGGATAAGATCAAGAAATAACATTCCACGTCCGACATATCGTTTTGCAATCGAAACTACAAGACGTAAATTCGCTTCTGTCAAAAGTCGCTTCGCTTCCTCATCACCTTCTGTAATGCGGATGGCAAGTTCAAGTTCCGTCTTTGAATCAAGAAGATCAACACGACCAATTTCTTTTAGGTACATACGAACTGGATCATTAAGTTTTACACCTTTTAGTAATGTTTCATCTGCAAACATCTCTGGTGAGAATGATTCTTCCTCTAAAACAATATCATCTTCTGTTATCGCAGATGCGATTTCTACATCTTCAATATCATCGAGTGATCCAATATCATCTTTCTCAATATCATCGCCTTCTAATTGATCATCAACAAGATCATCAAGTTCTGTGACATCGAGACTTTTTGCTTTTTTAGTACTCTTTTTGGCTTTTGGTTCTGCCTTTGATTCCACTTTTGGCTCATCTGCTACAACAGTAATACCAAATGACTCAAATAAATCAAATAATGATTCTGCATAATCACCTAAATCCAGCATCTTTGTCTTTTCTAAAATAATAGAATGCGTCAGTGTTCCTTCCTTTTCAGCAATCTTTTTTAAATCTACTATTACATCATCAAATGTTACTTTTTTACGTGCCATAATATCCCTACTTTTCTTTAAATTTTACACTTTTATTTCATCAAATCTTTTTTCAATTGAATTAAGTGATGAATTTGTTCAAGTGTAATTGTTTCTGATTGAAGATTGTACGTCTTTTGTGCTTTAAAATCATCATGTTTAAGTTTGCTCATATATCGTGTGATGAATTGCTGTCGGTCATCATCATTTCGTAAATCGATAATGGAGCGCATCATCATATTGAGAATGAGTGATTGAATTTCCATTCGCACCTGAAAGATGGAGAAAAAATGATTTAAATCAATAGCATCAACTTGAGGAAATTGTAAGCGATATTCCAGTAGTAAACGATATGTTTCTTGAAATATTGCTGTTGGAAAATATCCTTTTTGCTCATTGAACTGCTCACACATTGCTTTTTTCTCAAAAATAATACGAAGCATCTTCTCTTCTATTTTAATTTCTCTTTCAGGACTTGCTTGGATTTGTGTAGGTGGTTGTTGCTGAGATCTTTGATTTACTCTTACATTAGTATTCACATTCGCTGTTTCATTAAAACGATGCATAATACGATCAATATCAATATTTGAAAGTGTTGCAATTTGATTTAAGAAATAGCTTTGATCACTCTGATCTGTATATGTTGAAATTGATTGGAAAAGAGTATCTAAATATTTATTTTGCTCATTCAATTGCGAAAGTGTAAATTGTTCTTTTAATTTGTGCGCTTTATAAATGATAAAGTCTTGTGCGCTATTTTGAAGCAATTGAAAATCTGCTTTTGTGTATTTTTGAAAATACCCATCTGGATCAAGTCCATCTGGTAATTGGATAATCGTCGTTTGAATATGGTGGCTCAGTAAAATATCACCTGATTTCAATGCTGCTTTTAAGCCTGCACCATCTCCATCAAAACATAAAACAACTTGTGCATTTAAGCGTGATAGCATTCTAGCATGATATTCTGTAAGTGCCGTTCCTAATACTGCCACACCATTTTGAATTCCATTTTGATATGCAGCAATAACATCGGTAATTCCCTCAAAGATAAAAATTCTCTTCTCCGATTTAGCGTGTGCTTTTGCTACATCAAAATGATATAACAATTCACCTTTTTTAAAATATGTTGTTTCTGCTGAATTCAAATATTTAGGTGAGGATTCATTTGTATCCGATGGAAGTTTTCTTGCAGTATAAGCGATAACTCTCCCATTTGCATCTTTAATTGGAAAGGTTATTCGATTTCGGAAAAAGTCATATGTGGTTGTTTCATTTTCTCGCACAAGCGATCCTTCAAAAGCGCCTGATAGTGACATTTGCTTCGAATCAAAATGTGTTTTAAGGACTGACGTAATCGGTGCATATCCAATACCAAACTGTTTTTGGATATCATTTTTAATTCCACGACTTTCTAAGTAATCTTGTGCCTCTTTTCCACTGGCTGTTGTAAGTAAGTACGAGTATAACTCTTGAACTTCATTGAATGTATCATAATATAATTTTTCTTCTGGGCTTTGCTGTTTTACATATTGTGCTTGTTTATATGCACTTAAATCGTAACCAACTTCCTCCGCAAGTAAAAAGATGGCATCGACAAAGGAAAGGTTATGATACTTCATAATAAATTGAATTATTCCTCCACCTTCATGACACCCAAAGCAGTGAAAGATATGCTTTGCTTCCGAAACCGAAAATGATGGCGTATTCTCTTCATGAAATGGACAACATCCAAAATGATTTCGACCCCGTTTCTCTAAAGAAACATATTTACCAACATACTGAACAATATCTGCTTTACTAACAAGCTCTGTTATTACAGTTTCTGGAATTCGCATTTTTTCACTCCTTTCTTCTACTGTCTGAATATTTTACAGCGTAATACGTTTTTCGATATATGTCTGTAACTCCGTAATTGGAATACGAACCTGTTCCATCGTATCACGTTCACGAACTGTCACGCATTGATCAGTTTCAGTATCAAAATCAATTGTGACACAAAATGGTGTTCCTATCGCATCTTGTCGGCGATATCGTTTTCCAATTTTCCCCGTCTCATCAAAATCAGCTGCAAAATGTTGTGAAAGTTGTTCGTATAATTTTAACGCTTGCTCTGTTTGTTGTTTTTGAAGTGGCAGAATAGCAACTTTCATCGGTGCAAGATACGGGTGGAAATGAAGTACTTCACGCGTTTCACCATCTTCGAGTGTTTCAACATCATATGCTTCCATATACAGTGCAAGTAATAAACGATCCACTCCAACAGCTGGTTCAATGCAGTATGGTACAAACTTTTCATTTGTCACCGGGTCTTGATACATAAGATCTTGACTTGAACCTGTCATATGCGCTTTTAAATCAAAATCAGTGCGACGAGCAATTCCCCACAATTCCGATGTTCCAAATGGGAATTTATATTCAATATCACTCGTCCCTTTACTATAATGAGATAATTCATCAGCATCGTGATCACGAAGTCGTAAATTTTCTTCCTTTAAACCCATTTCCTTAACAAACGTCATACATTTTTCTTGCCAGTAACGATACCATTTTTCATCTTCTTCTGGTCGACAGAAAAATTCAAGTTCCATCTGTTCAAATTCACGTGTTCGGAAAATAAAATTTCCTGGCGTAATTTCATTTCGGAAGGATTTCCCAATTTGTCCAATACCAAATGGCAGTTTCTTACGACGTGAACGCTGAACATTTTTAAAATTAACAAAAATCCCTTGTGCCGTCTCTGGACGTAAATAAACAGCACTTGTTTCATCACTCAACACACCTTGATGTGTTTTAAACATTAAATTAAATTGACGAATTGATGTGTAGTCTAACTTTCCGCAATCTGGACAAACAATATTGTGCTCTTGAATATATGCTTCCATTTGCTCATTGCTCCAACCATCAGCAATCACATCACCTTTGGTAAAATCTTCAATTAATTTATCAGCACGGTGACGCGTTTGACATGATTTACAATCCATAAGCGGATCTGAAAATCCACCGAGATGACCTGATGCTTCCCAAACACGAGGATTCATAATAATTGCTGCATCAAGACCTACATTGTATGGATTTTGTTGAACAAAACGAAGCCACCAAGCACGTTTAAGATTGTTTTTAAGTTCTACTCCAAGTGGCCCATAGTCCCAAGAATTGGCAAGCCCACCATATATTTCACTCCCCTGAAAAATAAATCCTTGCGCTTTTGCATGATTGACGATTGTTTCCATTGTTTTTGTCATTTTCATTACCTCCATATATAGCCAAAAAGCCTCACAAATTTGTGAGGTTTTAATTGTTGTTCTTTTGTATCATCATTTGTACATTCATATGAAGTTATTATAGCATTTTTCAACTTTTTTTTCAATCATAAAGTATGGGTTTATCTGCTATTATTCAATATCTTTTCATTACTCAATATCAAACACTACACTCCCATTATTATTCTCTTCAATATATGAGAAAATAGTATGAATATCTTTATCTCCACGACCCGAAACATTCACAACAAGGACAGCGTCTTTTGGCAATGTTGGACACAATTTTGAAAGATATGCGAGTGCATGTGCACTTTCAAGAGCAGGTATAATTCCCTCAAGTTGAGATAGTTCAATTATCGCCCTCATCGCTTCACCATCTGTAACTGCTGCATAATCAACTCGCTTTGTTTCAAAAAAGTGTGCATGTTGTGGACCTACTCCGGGATAATCAAGTCCCGCTGAAATTGAATGTGCTTCTTCCACTTCACCATTTTCATCTTGTAAGACAATTGTCTTCATTCCGTGAATAATTCCCGGCTTCCCTTTTGTCAAAGTGGCAGCATGCTTACTCGTATTCACGCCATGACCCGCTGCTTCAACTCCGTACAAGCGAACATCTTCATCAATAAAATCCGCGAAAATTCCCATCGCATTTGAACCGCCACCGACGCAAGCAATAATATCAGTTGCTCTTTTTCCAAGTTCATTCAATTGAGATTTTGTCTCTTTCCCAATAATACTTTGAAAATGTGCTACGATTTCAGGATACGGTGCTGGACCAACAACAGAACCGATAATATAAAATACATCTTCTACTTCATCTACCCATGATTCAATCGCTTTAGTTGTTGCTTCTGTCAATGTCGCACCACCATCATGAACAGAAATAACTTTAGCACCAAGCAATTTCATTCGAAATACATTTAAACTTTGACGTTCAACATCTACCGCCCCCATATATACTTCACATTCAAGACCAAGAAGTGCCGCCGCTGTTGCTGTTGCAACTCCATGCTGTCCGGCACCTGTTTCAGCCATTACTTTCTTTTTCCCCATTCGTTTGGCAAGTAATGCTTGTCCGAGCGCATTGTTAATCTTGTGTGCACCTGTATGATTTAAATCCTCACGTTTAAGATATATTTCACGTTGATATTTCTGCGATAGATTTTTTGCATGATAAAGCGGTGTTTCACGACCAACATACGTTTTTAACAAATGATCTAATTCATTTTGAAAGTTTTCATCTTGTCTTGCCATTTCATATGCTTTTTCTAATTCTTGTAGCGCAGTCTTTACTTTTTCTGGAACATATTGTCCACCATAATTTCCAAAATATGTATTCATCATAACACTCCTTCAATTTGTTTGTTTTTCTCATTCAGCCACGAATTGCTTTTAAAATAAAAATACGGTGGGAAGCCCACCGTATTTACGTAAACAAAAAGCACGGCTGCGGCCGTGCTTTACAATCACAAAAAAGACATGTCTATGGCCAAACATATAAAATTAACTATTTGTTTGCCACCAACTTTGTCTTTGCATTGCGATCACCTCAACTCATTTTTTTCCATTATAACATGTCATCTAAAATCATGTCAATATTTTGTATACAATTTTTAAATTATCTTTATTCGCGGTATGGGAAACTTGAATGATGTAAAAAGATTTTCACATTTTTGTCCGCACTCAAATAATAACCGATTGTATATTCTGCCGTCATTTCTGTTCCATCCTGTTTTACAAATGTATAACAGCCAATTGCAAACGCCTCATCACCACTCATAACAATTTTATAATTATCAAAGATAATTTTTTTAAACATACTCGTTGCAAAACCACGATCCTCTTTGATTATACCACCGATAAAATAAGAAACAGCTTCATCAAGTGTCGAGCGAAACGGTACATCAATTGCTCGTGTCGGCTTGAACAAAACATCTCTTTCACCAAAACCATATAAATGTTTTAAACCTCTTTTGGCAAACGGAAGTAAATCAAAACCTTTTTCATACGCTTCTCCCGCTTTAACAATTGCATCTCCCCATGCCTTTTGAACTGATAAAATATCTTCAATTGTTATTTTCATTACACCTCTCCTTTTTAATGAATTACAATTCCTTTTTCTAAAAAGAACGCTTGAACCATCGCTGTATTTTCGGCATTGAAAATTTCAGGAAGTTCCTCATATTTAAAAAATTTTAATTCCATCACTTCATCCGATTGAAAAAGAGCACCTTCATCATATGGATATTGAAAAAGAATACATACCGTCTGTACAGCATCTCCATTTGGATAATATGTATCATAAGAAGAAAAAACACCTTTTAATTCTAATTTTTCTTTTTCTAATCGATAATGCATCTCTTCGTATACTTCTCTAATCGCCGTATCGACAATTGACTCTCCAAGTTCCATATATCCTCCTGGAAGGCCCCACTTTTCGTTGTCTGATCGTTTTTGAAGAAGGAGTTCTCCTTTGTCATTATAAATACATATGCTTGTTGACGGCATTAAAACTTTCTCGTGACCGACTTTTTGACGTAAAAACTGAATATAATCCATAATATTATTCCTCCTCGATATTATCAGGGTGACTTGGGCATGTCACTAAATGATCGCAAACCATTCCTGTTGCTTGCATAAATGCATAGCATATTGTCGGACCGACAAAACGAAAGCCTTTTTTCTTTAAACTTTTACTCATCGCTTCTGAAATATCTGTTTGGGCTGGTACTTCTGATATATCTTGAAAATAATTAATGACAGGTTGCCCACCAATAAATGACCAGATATAGTCAACAAAATTTTCTTTGTTTTGTTTCATCATTTCAAATGCCTTTGCATTTTCAATAATTGCATTCACCTTTAGCCGATTACGAATAATACCAGGATTCAGTAATAATTGCGCTTTTTTCTCATCATCATAATTCGCTATTTTTGCCGTATCCCAATTATCAAATGCATTATCGTATTCAGCTTCACGTTTTAAAATTTGATACCACGTCAATCCAGCTTGCATCCCTTCAAGACAGAGCATTCTAAATAATTGTTTTTCGTCGTATGTTGGAATTCCCCACACTGTATCATGGTAGTTTTGATATAATTCATCATAATTCGACCACGGGCAACGTTCCATAATATTTTCCTCACTATTTCAATATTTAATTATTATACATCATTTTTTAAAAAGGGAAAAATAATTCTCCCATCGCATTTATTTCTAATGTTCAAGGATAAAATTAAAAAGTTTATCAACCATTCGATCTGTAAGGATTTTGCGCATGAACATCATCATTTTTGCCCCTTTTCCAACAGGGTATCGTGTTTTTGGTTTTTTAGCAAAAATGCTTTTCTCAATGACAGCCGCGACAACATCGCTCTTTGTCCCTTTCGATTCTGTATCATATGAAGCGAGCAAACTATTCAATTTCTCCGCTTGCGCCTTATAAGTTCCACTTCCTGATACAGCCATCAAATTATTTCTTGCAATTGTATTCCACTCCGTCATAATCGGACCTGGTTCGATGATAATAACATCAATACCATGCGGTTTAAGTTCCAAGCGAAGAGAATCGCTCATTCCTTCAATAGCAAATTTTGTTGAGTGATACCAGCTTCCTAATGGCTCATATATTTTTCCTGCAATTGATGAAATATTAACTATTTTCCCCATCTTTTGCGCTCTCATTGTCGGTAAAACTGCTTGGATAAGACGAGCAACGCCCAAAACATTTACATCGAATTGATAGCGTCCTTCTTCAATTGAAACTTCTTCAATTGATCCATATGACCCATAACCGGCATTATTTATTAAAATGTCAATTCGTCCTTCTTTTTCTATTATTTCAGCAACAACTTCCTTAACTCGATTTCCATCAGTAACATCTAACTGAACCGGTACAATACGTTCTGTTTTATATGATTCAATTAATTCAACACGACGTGCCATTGCATAAACTTTCATGCCTCTATTTGCTAATCGAATAGCTGTATCTTTTCCGATACCTGTTGATGCACCTGTTATAATAGCTATTTTTTCCATATTATCACTTCCTACTTCTATTAGTATACACTATTTATAAATAAAATATAATCAAGTAGCTATTATATTTATTTCAATAAAAAACGCCACGAATAACGTAGCGTTTTAAAAATTATTTAATTGTTGTTGTATACATCATGTTTGTTTTACCTTTACCTGCTGGCATACCACATGTAATAACAACGCGATCTCCTACTTGAAGTTCTGTTGATTCACGAGCAACTTCTAATGCTTGAGCGATCATATCTTCGATTGGCATTGCTGTATCTCCAAGACCATCAACGATATATGGCTCAACACCCCAGTTAAGTGCAAGTGAACGTGCAACTTTACGTGTTGGAACAGCTGCATATACTGGAACTTGTGGACGGAATTTTGCAATTGCACGTGCCGTTGATCCTGATTGAGTTAATGCGATTACCGCTTTTACATCAAGATCAAGTACTGTATTAACTACTGCACGACCGATTGCACCATCAACTGTTTGTTTTGAGAACATTGAAGCAAATTGTGCCATTCCTTCATAATCAAGTTCAGCTTCTGCACGAGCAACAACGCGTGATTGTGTTTCAACAGCTTCAACTGGATAATCACCTGCTGCTGATTCTCCTGAAAGCATTACTGCATCAGTTCCATCAAATACGGCATTGGCAACATCTGATACCTCAGCACGTGTTGGACGTGGATTTTTTTGCATTGATTCAAGCATTTGTGTTGCTGTAACAACAACTTTTCCTGCTGCATTACATGATTCGATAATACGACGTTGAATCATTGGAACTTCCTCAGCTGGAACTTCAACTCCAAGATCTCCACGAGCAACCATGATTCCATCAGCTACTTCTAAGATAGAATCGATGTTGTCAACACCTTCTTGGTTTTCGATTTTTGCAATGATTTGTACTGATTCATTTCCTGCATCTTTTAAAATTTGACGAAGTTCAAGCACATCAGTTGCACGACGAACAAATGATGCTGCTACGAAATCTAAATCTTGCTTTGCAGCAAAAATAACATCGTTTTTATCTTTTTCAGATACGAATGGAAGTTGAAGACTAACGTTTGGTACGTTTACTCCACGTTTATTTTTAACCATGTTAGAGTTCATGATTTCACAAACAATGTCATTTCCTTCTTTACCAGTTACTTTAAGTTCAACTCCACCATCATCAAGAAGAATTGTTCCACCAACTTCAATATCGTTGATAAGACCTGGGTAAGTAATTGAGAAACGCTCAGAAGTTCCAAGAACTTCCTCCATTGCAACACGTACAGTGTTTCCTTTTGTAAGTTGAACAGCTCCACCTTCGAAATCATTTGTACGAATTTCTGGACCTTTTGTATCAAGTAAAATTGCTACGTTAGTACCGAGTTCTTCATTGATTTCACGAATTGTTACAATACGTGCACCTTGTTCTTCATAATCACCATGAGAAAAGTTAAGACGTACAACATTACATCCTGCTTTTACGATTTTTGTAAGTACTTCTTTCGGTTCTGATTTTGGACCAATAGTTGAAATTTGTTTTGTATGTTTTAACATATAATTCATCTCCTAAATATTTATTTATTAATGATCGATTAGTCTATCTCATTTGCAGCTTTGTAAATTTTTGGATCAATTGTGTGTTTCATCGTTTCAATTGCTTCAATGATACCGTGATGTACGATTTCATTCTTTTCAATTCCGACACAAACACCACCGATATTATTTTGAATCAAGTCAACCGCATAATTACCCATACGTGAAGCAAGGACACGATCCATTGCATTTGGAACACCACCACGTTGAATATGTCCAAGAACTGTTGCTCTTGTTTCAATACCAGTCGCTTCTTCTACTTCTCGAGCAAGTTGCTCTGAAGAACCAAATTGTGCTTTTACACCTTCTGCCATCGCAACGATTGCAAATCGTTTTCCACGATGATACGATTTTCGAACTTCTTCATAAAGTTCTTCTTTCGTCGATGGAATTTCTGGAATTAAAATTGCATCGGCTCCCGTTGCAATTCCCGCATAGAGTGCTAAATCACCCGCGTTGCGTCCCATGATTTCAACAATGTTACAACGATGATGCGACGATGATGTATCACGTAGTTTATCGATTGCATCAACAATAGTATCAAGCGCTGTATGAAAACCGATTGTATAATCTGTTCCTTTAATATCATTGTCAATTGTTCCAGGAAGTCCAACACAATTCACACCCATTTCAGTCAGGCGCATAGCCCCCATGTAAGAACCATCTCCACCGATAACAACAAGTGCTTCAATACCATATTTATCAAGTATTGATTTTGCATGTTCTCGTGTTTCAGGTTGAGCAAACTCAGGAAATCGAGCACTACGGAGAATCGTTCCACCTCGATTTATAATGTTTCCTACATCTGAATGTGTAAATTGTTTGATCTTTTCGTGATAAAGTCCGTAGTAACCTTCTGAAATACCGAATACTTCAATTCCGCGATCAAGAGCTGTTCTCACAACCGCTCGAATTGCAGGATTCATACCAGGAGCGTCACCACCACTTGTCAAAACGCCAATTCGTTTTACCACGTTTTCACCACCTCTATAAGTTGAATTTAATTTTAAAATTGCCTATATAATCATACAACATTTGCTGATATTTAACAAGTGTTTCTCAATGTTTTCGAGCTTAATGTACACTTTTTCATAAGTATACGTTTTCAAGTGTTTGTTATACTTTTTTAACAAATTCAGTCTTTAATTGCATCGCTCCGAATCCATCAATACGGCACTCAATATCGTGATCACCATCAACAAGGCGAATACTCTTCACTTTTGTACCTTGTTTTAATGGTTGTGAACTTCCTTTAACTTTTAAATCTTTAATTACAACAACGCTATCACCATCTTGTAAAATGTTCCCATTTGCGTCTTTAAACACTTTTGGCTCATCTTCTTTAGCATCGAGTGTACCTTCCCAGCTACACATTGGACAAATCCAGAGGCTCCCATCTTCATAGATATATTCTGATTGACAGTTTGGACATTTATTTTCCATTCACATAACTCCTTTATATTTATTAATCTTATTCATTATACGGTAAATTCAAAAAAAAAGAAATGGCGAATCACTTCTTTTTGTACGTTTCCATATATTCACTTGTTCCACCAAGTACATTGACCACTTGAAACCCTTGTTGTATAAGTACTTCACATGTTTGAGCCGTTCTTCTTCCGCTCTGACAAATAAGATAATATGTTTTATCTTTTTCTAAAAAATGAGCGGGATTCATCAACAAACCAAACATCGGAATATTAATTGCATGAGGGAGTGCTCCCATCATATATTCTTCTTTTTCTCGAATATCAATGAGCGGTGTTAAATTATTTTCAACTACTTCTGATATGGTGACATTTTTAAAAGTTGTCATAATTACATGCCTCTCTTTTCATCACATCCATTTTTATATCCGCTATATGTTGTATATCCACCTGCTAAGTTATAAATATTTGTATATCCAGTGTTGAGGAGTATACGAGTTGCCAAATGACCACGTTGACCAACTTGGCATGTCACGTAAATCGGTGTTGTTTTATCAAGTGGCAGAAGTTGTAAATTTTCACGTAATTCATCAACAGGTAGATTTTGACTTCCCTCAATATGCCCTGCATTATATTCATCTGCTGTTCGCACATCTAAAAGGATTCCTCCTGATTGAACTACTTCATCAATTTGATTGTATTGAACCATTTGAATTGGTGTTGTCATCATATTTTGTGCTACATATCCAAGTATATTAACCGGATCTTTAGCACTTGAAAATGGTGGTGCATAACATAATTCTAATGTTTCTAAATCCGCTACTCGCATTCCTGCTATAATGGCCGTTGCTAGAACATCAATGCGCTTTTCCGTACCTTCTTTTCCTATTCCTTGCGCTCCGTAAATTTCTCCGGTTTTTGCATCAAATACCAACTTTAAAATAATATTAGATGCATTTGGATAATATCCTGCGTGATTCCCTCTGTGAACCATCGCAGTTTGAACATCATAACCAAGCTGACGAGCTTTTAACTCACTTAAACCCGTTGCTGCTGCTACTAAATCAAAGATCTTGGCAACACTTGAACCTAATGTTCCTTTATACTGAACCATTTTCCCATTTAAATAATCCGCTACTAATCTTCCTTGACGATTTGCAGGCCAAGCTAATGGAATATATACCGGTTTGCCTGATACAAGATGCTTAACTTCAATTGCATCACCGACAGCAAAGATATTAGGATCGCTCGTTTGTAAATGTTCGTTTACAGAAATACCACCTGTAACGCCGATGTCAAGTCCAGCATCTTTTGCTAATTTTGTATGAGGTGAAACACCAATAGCCAGAATAATCATATCTGCTTCAATTCGTGTATCATCTGATAATTCGATTTCCCGACCTTCATCTAAAATCGCTTTTACTTCTTTGCCAACAAGCAAATTAACACCGTTATTTCGCAATTCTAAATTGAGAAAGGCCGCCATCTCTTCATCAAATGGTGCTGCCATAATCGTTGTATTTCGTTCTATCAATGTAGTATTGATACCACGTTCAACGAGGTTTTCTGCCATTTCTACACCGATGAATCCACCACCGATGACAACTGCATTTTTAGGCTTCTGATCAACAATTTCTTTAATTTTATCTGTATCGACAATATTACGTAAGGTAAATACATTCTTAGCTTCAGTTAAACCGGGAATATTTGGTACAAATGGAGTTGACCCAGGAGAAAGGATTAATTTATCATATGTTTCTTCATACGTTTCTCCTGTTCTGTGATTCAACACTTTTACTGCCTTTTGTTCAGTATCAATACTCAATATTTCACTAAAATTGCGAATATCAAGATTGAAACGTTTTGACATCCCTTCAACCGTTTGAACGAGTAAATTTTCCCGTTCTGTAATTACACCGCCAATATAGTATGGGAGCCCACAATTAGCAAACGAGATATACTCATCTTTTTCAAACATAATAATTTCGTCTTCTTCATTGAGTCGTCTTAAACGTGCGGCTGCTGATGCACCACCTGCAACACCACCGACAATTAATATTTTTCTCATATACTTACTCCTTCATTCTAACTTATTTTTATAGCATAATACAACTATATGATAAATACCAATAATACACAATACAAAATCAAATTATATTACTTTTTCTTAATGTAGTAACGTACAATATACATTCCGATTGTTAAAATAGCAAAAGCACTCCATACTACGATAACTGGTTGATTAAAGATAATTAAGAGCAGCGCTATACCTGATGAAATTGCAACTGGTAACAAGATAAAACGTCTCACCCAAATATCAAAACATCCATTCAGCAAAAAAAGAATAACAAACAAATAAAAATTTAACATTTCTTTTCCTCACTTTTTTGAATTTTCATTATATATATAGTATAATATATCACAGGTGATAATCAATGGTAGCTTTTCAAGCACCCAAACATATACAACGATCAAAATCTAAATCAACGTCCTTCCACGGTCGTGGTGCTCGTTTTGAAGATACTATCAATCGAGCCAATATGTACTACATTACAAATCAAATCGCATCAATTCATAAAAAGCCTACCCCTATTCAAGTGGTATCGGTCAATTATCCAAAAAGAAGTGCTGCTAAAATTGTTGAAGCGTACTATAAAACACCTTCGACCACCGATTATAATGGAGTCTATCGTGGAAAGCACATTGATTTTGAAGCGAAGGAAACAGAAAACAAAACGCGTTTCCCACTACAAAATATTATGGAGCACCAAATTGAACATTTGAAACTTGTAGCTTTATGCGGTGGCATTAGTTTTTTGCTCATCTCTTTTTCTAAGCTTGATCGAATTTTCTTGCTTGATGCATCCTTTATTTCAAAAGAGTTACAGCAAAAAAGTTATATCCCACTTTCTTTCATTGAAGAATTTGGAATAGAAATTGAACATTCCAATCAACTTTATTTAAATTATTTACATGCAGTTGATATTTTACTTGATCAAAAAGGAGTTAAATAACATATTATGAATATTCCAAAATATAAAAAAATCATTCATACGCTCGGTATCATTTTTAAAACAATTTTCTGGATTGGTTTTTCAATTGGTATTATTTCTGCTGCACTCGTTGCTTTTTACTTCTTCTCAGTTGCCTCAACAGCGCCTACTGTCAATGTTGATAAAATTAAATCTCCTGTCTCATCAGGAATTTATAACTTGAGTGGTACAAAATTATCTGATATTGGTAATGAACGAAAATATGAAGATGTAAAATATGAAGAGCTTCCTGAAAATCTTATCAATGCTGTTACTGCAATTGAAGATCGCAAATTTTTCACGCATGATGGATATGACCTCGCTCGCGTTATTGGATCGATGATTAAAAATTCAGCCCGAAATGGTAATGCTGGAACGGGTGCTGGTGGAAGTACAATTACACAACAAGTTGTTAAGAACACACAGAACCTTCGTAAAGGAAAAAAAGAGATTGGCTACGAAGATAAAATAAAAGAAGTTATTGTAGCAAACGAACTTGAACAGAAAATGTCCAAACAAGAAATCCTAGCTGCATATTTAAATACAAACTACTACTATGGTCGAATCGTCGGTGTACGTGCTGCTGCAAAATACTATTTTAATAAAGAAGTATCTCAACTCACACTGCCGGAATCAGCTTTATTAGCTGGGATTCCTCAGGCACCATCGTACTATAATCCTTATTCTCCATTTCAAGATAATACTGTAACACCTGAACAAAAAACAGAAAACGATCGCCTTCCCTTTGATCGCTACCGCATGGTTCTTTCAAGTATGGTTGATGCTGGGTACATTAGCAAAACAGATTATTTAGAAGCAGCTAAACTCCCATTATCGCAGCTCCTCAAGAATGGTCTCCCTGCAAGTGATCAAACACTTGGAGCATATACTTCAGCCGCATTAAATGAAGCGCGTCAAAAATTAAATATCACAGATGATAAAGAACCATTTCCTGCTGGAACTAAAATTTATATCAATGTAAATGATTCTCTCCAAAAACTGGGAAATGATATTCAAGATACACCAAATTATATAAAATATCCAAGTAATGATTATGATATGTCATACACGGTTATCGAAAACAAAACAGGACGTATTTTAGCAATTGGAGCTGGTCGAAACAATAACACTTCTCTTGTCAATTTCAACAATGCAACTCAAGGCTTACGTCAACCTGGTTCTACAATTAAACCTATCCTTGATTATGCCCCTGCGATTGAGAAATTCAAGTGGTCTTCTGGAAAATTAGTCAATGATAGTGCTGCTAATTTTATCGGATCAAGTGCAAAAATTGTCAATTACGACAATAGATATAAAGGTGTTATGTCTATTACTTCTGCACTAGCTGATTCTCGAAATGTTCCGGCAGTTCTCACTTATCGCGAAGTAAATAAAGATCAATCATCAAGTAAAAACTATTCTGCCGACTTTGTAAAAAAATTAGGTATTTCGCTTAATCCTGATGAAATGTTTGAGCCATATGCAATCGGTGGTTTTAAAACTGGGGTAACCACACTTCAAATGGCTAGTGCATACTCTGCTTTTGCCAATGCTGGGAAACATGCTACACCAAACTTCGTAAGTAAAATTGTTGATTCGGATAATAATACCGTTTATGAATGGCGTGAAACTGCTGATTCACAACAAGCGATGAGCAGTGAAACTGCTTCAATCATCACTTCTGCTTTAAACTACACGATTGTCTCTGGTGGTGCTAGATCGTACAATGTATCCGGTCTTGAACTCGCTGGTAAAACAGGAACTACCGATGATGGAAAAGGAAACGCAAAAGATCATTGGTTTGTTGGTTACTCAAACGATTATACAGTCGCTGTTTGGGGTGGAAATAAAAATCAAAACAAACCAGTTTATTATGAATATACAACTTACCTTGAAACAGTATTCAAAACATTGATGAAAGCTGTTGGTAAACCAAACTCTAAATTTGTCTACTCTGATAATACGTATTTAAAAGGTACAAATCGTTACTGGAAAAATTACAATAACGATGGTGGTGTCCTCTTTACAAATGGTAATCCTGGTGATAACGAACACATAACACCTCCAGCAACAGCAGAAATCACCGCTACGAATGGTACAGACACTCCTGCACCGGCTGTTGGGACAACACCACAGCCAAATGACCCGAATATTACAAGACATTAAAAAAAGAACAGGAAATATATTTCCTGTTCTTTTTCTCTATTCTACGTTATGATATACATTTTGAACATCATCTAAATCTTCTAATGTATCAATCATCTTTTCAAAGATAATTGCATCTGCTTCTGAAAGTGCAACTTCATTCATTGGAATTTCTGTTAATTCTGCTACTTCAAATTCTGTAATACCAGATGCTCTTAATGCATCACCAACTTTAGCAAATTGATCAGTATTTGCGTAAATATATGCAATATCATCTTGAATTTCAATATCGCGAATATCACAATCACCATCAATCATTATTTCAAGTAACTCTTCTTCTGTTTTATCTTTGACACCATATAGCGCAGTTGGTTGAAATAAAAACGAAACAGCACCGCTTACACCCATATTTCCGCCATTTTTATTAAATGCTGTTCTTACTTCTGCAACCGTACGATTTACATTATCAGTTAATGCATCAACGATAACAGCAGTTCCGCCAATACCATATCCTTCATAGCGAATTGCTGTATAACTTTCATCGCTTCCACTTTTCGCTTTTTCAATAGCACGATCGATAATTTCACGTGGTACTTTATACGTTTTTGCTCGATCAATAACAGCTGCAAGCGCTCTATTAATTTCTGGATCTGGATCACCAGATTTCGCTGCCACTAAAATTTCTCTTCCGAATTTTGAATAAATTTTTGATCTATTTGCATCTTTTTTTGCTTTTCCTTCTTTAATATTATTCCATTTGCGTCCCATATTTTTAACTCCTTTGTCTATAATTTATTTTGTCCACATACCTTTTTTATCTCTTTGTGCTTCTTGCATTGCTTTTCGATATTGCTCTGCATATGGCATTTTATTTTTTAAATAACGATCATTTGAATATCCTTCTTGAAACAGTTCAAGATTATAGTTTTTACCATCAATAAAGACGATTGCAATTTGTCGTTCGTGACTCGCTTCTTGTGTATTATCCCACTCGACTGTTAAATTTTGCGCTGATTTTAATCTATTACATGTATAAACTTGGGCTTCTTTACCGTAGTGTTCTTCTTT
>JBOFHN010000049.1:0-14388 GCA_051649665.1 Culicoidibacterales bacterium | reverse complement strand
CAAGGTGTACATTCCCTGATGTTGAATCGATTTCTCCTGATAAGATTTTTAAAAATGTTGATTTCCCAGCACCGTTGGCACCAATAACACCATAACAGTTCCCTGGGGTAAATTTAATACTTACGTCTTCAAAGAGTTTCTTCCCAGAAAACATCAGTCCAAGATTGGATACAGTTAACATAATTACCTCCTATATGTATAAACATTGCTTCTATTATAGCATATCCTTTTTTGATTTACCATGTATCTGTTATTTGTTTTCATTCTTTTTATACGTTTTATCATCCAAACTTCTTGTATTTGTGGTATAATAGAACAGATATTGTAAAAACGGAGATGAACTATGAATCAAAATATACGAAATATAGCGATTATTGCCCATGTAGACCACGGGAAAACGACACTCGTTGATGCACTTTTGCGTCAATCGAATATCTTCCATGAGAAAGAGCAAGTGAGTGAACGTGTTATGGATAGTAATGATCTTGAGAAAGAACGTGGAATTACGATTCTCTCAAAAAATACAGCAATCCGCTACCAAGATGTAAAAATTAACATCGTTGATACACCGGGACATGCTGACTTTGGGGGAGAGGTTGAACGTGTTCTGAAAATGGTTGACAGTGTATTACTTGTTGTTGATGCATTTGAAGGGGCGATGCCACAAACTCGATTTGTATTGAAAAAGGCACTTGAACTTGGACTTCGTCCAATTGTTGTTGTGAATAAAATTGACCGTCCTGATGCACGTCCTGATGATGTTGTTAATGAAGTGTTTGACCTTTTTGTTGAACTTGGAGCAAGTGATGAACAACTTGATTTCAAAATTATTTACGCTTCAGCAAAAAACGGAATTGCGAAATATGAAGTGGAAGATGAGAGTGAGAACCTTGAGCCTCTTTTCCAAACGATTATTGAACATGCACAAATGCCAAGTGGTGAAGCAGCAGAGCCTGCGCAAATGTTGATTTCAACAATTGATGCTGATCCGTATTTAGGGCGTCTTATCGTTGGTAAGGTTGCACGTGGTACATTATCAAAAGGGATGGCATTGACAAAAATTGCTAACATGACTGAAATGGCAAATGTTCGTATTGGAACACTTTATACGTATGAAGGTCTTGGTCGTGTTGAAATTGATAAAGCCGAAGTTGGAGATATTATCGCAATTCGTGGAATTGATGCGAATATTGGAGATACGCTTGCCGATGCAGCAAATCCTGAACCAATTGAAACACCAGCGATTGATGAACCTACGATTTCGATGAATTTCATGGTAAATGATTCACCTTTTGCCGGTCAAGAAGGAAAATATGTGACATCACGTCATATTAAAGATCGTTTAACAAAAGAACTTGAAACAAATGTGTCACTTCGTGTTGAAGAAGTAGCACCGGATACGATGAAAGTATCGGGTCGTGGAGAGCTTCATCTTTCAATCTTAATTGAAACAATGCGCCGTGAAGGATATGAACTTCAAGTATCAAAACCAACAGTTATCGTTAAAGAAATTAATGGTAAGATGATGGAACCATTTGAGCGCGTATTTGTTGATGTGCCCGAGGATTTTGTTGGAGCTGTTATTAATATGCTTTCAACGCGTAAGGGTGAGATGACAACGATGAAGGAATCAGTTAATGGATATGCTCGACTTGAGTATGTCATTCCATCACGTGGACTTATCGGATTCCGTAATGAATTCTTAACGGAAACAAAAGGAAACGGAATTATCAATTCATACGTTGAAGATTATATGCCATTCAAAGGTGAAATCGATACGCGAAGTCGTGGGTCACTTGTTTCATCAGATAACGGTGTTGCAACAGCATATGCAATTATGTCTGCACAAGATCGTGGAGTAATTTTCATTCAACCAGGTACGAAAGTATACGATGGTATGATTATTGGAATGAATGCTAAACAAGCGGATCTTGAAATCAACATCTGTAAAGCGAAACAATTAACAAACGTTCGTTCAAGCGGAACAGATAATGCAACGACAATCAATGTCGTGAATGAACTCTCACTTGAAGAGTCACTTGATTTTATCGGAAATGATGAGTATGTTGAAGTAACTCCGGAGAGTATACGTATGCGTAAAAAATATTTAGACCCATCAATTCGTCGCCGTGTTTCAAAATACGGTGAGGCAGCGATGCTTGAAAAAATGGCGAATAATACATTCTCATTTTAATTGAAGGAACGTGAATAAATGATAGCAGTTTTAAATGATGATCCTCGATTACAAAATGTTACACTATATACATATCAATTTGATGTTGATGTGAAAGCATCAACGGTTGCTCCGTTGTGGGAAACACCAATTATATTGGAAGAAATTGTTAAAGTGCCATCTATTATGGCACAGCGCAATCTCTATGTTGAACTTGGCAAGCAACCTTCTCGTTACCGTTCCTCAGTGGAAGCGCTCATGCGACGCATAGCACAGGGAAAAGGACTTTACGCGATTAATAATGTCGTTGATGCGGGAAACATTTTGTCTTTACAACTTGGCTGTCCAATTGGAATATACGATGCAGATGAAATTCATGGAGATATTCATTTAAAAGTTGGCGGTGAAGAAATTTATGAAACAATAGGTAAGGGAGTGTTCAATATTGACTCGCTCCCTACATTGTATGATGAACGAGGTCCATTTGGAAACCCAAATAGCGATAGCAAACGAACAATGGTTACCGAAATGACACAACGTATTGTTGTGATTATTTTTGATTTTAACAATCCACCGATGCAAAATAAATCAATTGAAACATTTATAACTCAATTTCAAATGAAATTATAATAGAGCGTGAAAGGATAATGTGCATGGAAAATCAAACAAATAATAATGAAATAATTCAAGATACAGAAGTAGTAGAGCAAGTTGAGACAGTGGAAGTAATTGAAACAACAGAACAACCACAATTTACACCAGAAGAAAACGTTGTGGTAGAAGAAATTGGAACAACACCTACTGATGCAGAAGTTCAAACAAATAAGAAAAAGAAAAAGACATTGATCATTGCAATTATTATCGGTGCACTCGTTCTTTTACTTGGGGGTGTAGGAACTGGTGTGTATGCATTTATGAATACACCTGAAATGAAAATTTCAAATGCAATGACAAAAATTCAAAAATCAAAGAAAATCGATGGAACGATGAAACTTCAAGGTTCAGCGACACTGCCGACAGTTTTAAAAGCTGAAACAGTTGAAATGAAAATCGATGGAACATATAGTGCATCACGTGGTGATGATAAAGATCCATATTTAAAACTTGATGCAAAAACAAATGTTTCAGGATCAAAACAACTTCAACAAACAATTGACGCGATGCATATTAACGGAAATTATGGTTTGACATTGACAAAAGATATGGTTTTCAACTGGAATGGTCTAGGTCAAAAAGGTTCAATTCCTTTGACAGAAGAACAAAAACAATCAGTGAAAAAATTGATTGAAGCCAATGGAGATTCATTGACAGAAGAACAAAAAGCAGCTCAAGAATTATATGCATTTGTATTAAAAGGGTACACACCTGTTTTAGAAAATGAAGGAAATAAAACATTTGTGAAAATTACAAAGGCTGAACTTGAAAAATTAATCCAAACGGCTGAGAAAAATATCGCATCAAATAGCGAAAAATTTGAAGAGCTTTATAAAAAAGCAAACAAAGCAACGAAAGACACAGAGATGAAATCAATTGTTAAAAGTGCTAAAGATGGAACAATTGTAAAACAAGTGAAACCAGTACTTGATGTTATTGATACATTCAATGTAAAAGTTGCGTATGAAGATTTAGGAAATAGTGTTAAACAAACAATTGATATGGATATGGTATTGAAACAATCACAAGGTGGTGTGACAATCAACGCAAAATTTAATTTTCAATTTGCAACAACATATCATATGTAACACTTGATGTTGTATCGTTAGTATGATATAATATTAATAAGAAAATAAAATACATAGCAGAGAGGAGCAACGAAGGTTGCTCCTTTGTGTGTAGATGAAAGGAGTTTTCATGAAACTTGATGCAATTGAACCTTTGATAAAAGAAGCAGTAGAATCAAAAGGATATACGCTTTTTGAATTAAATTGGACAAGATTTGAAGGAAATGATGTACTTCAAGTACTTATCGATGCAGAACATGAAATACAAATTGATGATTGTGTAATTGTCAATGATATTGTTTCACCACTTCTTGATACATTATCAATCGAAAGTGATAATTATTTACTTGAAGTTGCTTCCCCTGGACTTGAACGACCAATCCGTACAAGTGACGAGATGAAAGAAGCTGTGGGCGCATTTATTTTTATTAAATTTAAACAAGATAAAGAAAAGCTTTCGCTTGAAGGGACACTTGAGTCCTTTGAGGATGAAGTGGCAACCCTGTCATATAACTTGAAGGGTCGAATGAAACAAATTCAAGTGGCGTATAGCGAAATTAAATTTGCGCGCTATGCCGTCAAATTTTAGGAGGTTAATCAAATGAACGCAAAGGAATTTTTGGGAGCACTTGATGTGCTAGAAACAGAAAAAGGGATATCAAAGGATTATTTGATTGAAGCAGTTGAAAATGCACTCCAACTTGCATACAAGAAAAACTTTTCCATCTTTGACAATGCCCGTGTTGAAATAGACCGTCAAACAGGAGCCGTACGCGTGTTCAATCAACGTACAGTTGTTGATATTGTCGGAGAAGATGAAGATAATATAGAAGAGAATGAAATTTCAGTTGAAGAAGCAAAAGCAATTAACAGTGATTATGTTGTTGGTGATACAGTTGAGTTTGAAGTAACGCCACGTGATTTTGGCCGAATTGCAGCACAAACAGCGAAGCAAGTTATCATGCAGAAAATTCGTGAAGCAGAACGTGAAATTGTCTTTGAGGAATTTAAAGACAAACAAGAAGATATTGTTGTCGGAACAGTTTTACGCGGGGATGAGAGAAATACATACATCTCACTTGGGAAAAGTGAAGCGATTTTACCGTATAAAGATCAAATTCCAGGAGAGCGATTCTTACCAGAAGAACGTGTTCGAATCTATATTAATAAATTTGATCGTGAAGCAAAAGGTGCAGCAATTCGCGTGACGCGAATTCATCCAGGATTATTAAAACGATTAATGGAACTTGAAATACCAGAAATTTACGATGGAACAATTGAAATTAAAAGTATTTCACGTGAACCAGGTGAACGTGCTAAAGTTGCTGTTTATTCACATGAAGCGACAGTTGATCCAGTAGGATCTTGTATCGGACAAAACGGGAGTCGAATTCAACCAATCGTTGAAGAACTTCGTGGAGAGCGAATTGATATTATCGAGTGGAGTTCAGATCCAGAGAAATTCATTGCTGATAGTTTAGCTCCAGCGCGAATCACGGCTGTGATTTTTGATGAAGCTGACGAAGAAAAAGCAGCGATGGTGATCGTTCCAGATGATCAATTATCACTTGCAATTGGTCGTAAAGGTCAAAATGTTCGTCTTGCAGCAAGACTTACAGGATGGAACATCGATATCAAATCAGAAAGTGAAGCTGAAGAACTCGCGATTATGTAGGAGGTGCAACATGGAACGCAAAGTACCTATTCGTAAATGTATCGTTACAGGTGAACAAACGGGAAAACGTGAATTATTGCGAATTGTCCGGACACCTGAAAGAGAAGTGAAAATAGATCCAACAGGAAAACAGAATGGCCGAGGAGCATATATTTTAAAAGATGTATCTATCGTACCAATATTAAAAAAGAAAAAAGCACTTGAACGTCATTTGAAAGTTCAAATTGATGAAATGTTTTATGAAGAATTGGAGCAATTTTTAAAGAATGAGTAAACAAATTTTACAAACACTTGGCCTTGCTTATGTGGCAAAAAGAGCGGTGAGCGGTGAAGATACCATTGCTTTAGCTGCTAAAAAGGGGCAAATTACATTGCTTTTTTTAGCACATGATGCATCGGACAACACAAAGAAGCAGTACATAAACAAATCACAATTTTACAACTTTGAAGTGAATGAGAAGTTCTCAAAAGATGAATTGAAACACGCAATAGGAAAGCGTGCTTGTAGTGCACTTGCACTTATTGACGCAGGATTTACGAAATCAATCCAAAAAAAATTAAGAAATGAGGTGCTATAATGGCAAAGAAACGTATACACGAACTTGCAAAAGAAAAAAATTGGCCAACCAAAGCAATTATTGCAGTAGCCAAAGAAGCAGGTCTGGACATTAAAAATGCAATGTCAGCAATTGAAGAATCCGATGTAAAAAAACTCGAAAACCTCGAGTCAAAAATTAAAGGATTTAAAGAAGTGAAAACAGCTGATGCAGAAACTCCTGCAGCAACTGAATCAAAACCAAAAAGCGCGCCAGTACAAAAGCCACGTCAACCACAAACACGTCAAAATGAACCACGTATGACAACAGCAACACAACCAGTGCGCACTCAACCGGTATCATCAACACCGATTGAAAATACAACAGATTTCAAAGAACGATTAAAGCAAAATAATAGTCGTCCTGTCCGTCGTAATGATGATCGACCAGCACCAAGTGGACAACGTCCAGCGACAAGCACATATCAAAATCGTGATAGTCGACCAGCACCAAGCGGGCAACGTCCAGCAACAAGTACATACCAAAACCGCGATAACCGTCCAGCAGGACAAGGTGGATATCAAAATCGCGATAACCGCCCGGCCGGACAAGGTGGATACCAAAATCGCGATAACCGTCCAGCAGGACAAGGTGGATACCAAAATCGCGATAACCGTCCAGCAGGACAAGGTGGATACCAAAACCGCGATAACCGTCCAGCCGGACAAGGTGGGTACCAAAATCGCGATAACCGTCCAGCAGGACAAGGTGGATACCAAAACCGTGATAATCGTTCAGCAGGACAAGGTGGATACCAAAACCGTAATGCACGACCAAATACGCAAAACCGCAACCAACAAAGTGGTGGAATTGAACGTAAAATTACTAACTTTAATAAAGATGCTGTTGTTGCACCACCGGTACAACAAGATACACGTCGACAATCAGCAAAACGTAAAGATTATCGTGAAGTATCGAAAGAAAAAGCAATTTCACATAAAAAACGTAAAGAAGAACAACGCCGTGAAATGGAAGCACAACGTGCAATTGCTCGTAAAGTTGAAGAAGAACGTCTTGAAGCACTTAAACGTGAAGAGAGAACAGTTCATTACAAAGACAGCTTAACAGTTGGTGAACTTTCTCAACTTCTTGGGGTTGGTGTTGCTGAAATCATTAAATACCTTTTCAACCTTGGAATGATGGCAACGATGAACCACACGCTTGATCCAGATGTAATCGAACTTGTTGCATCAGAATACAATGCGACAGTTGTTCGTGAAGTTTCAGTCGATGAAGCTGATTTAGATGCCTTCTTTACTCAAGACTTTGAAGGACATGAAAATGTATCACGTCCGCCAGTTGTAACGATTATGGGACATGTTGATCATGGTAAAACAACACTTCTTGATACAATTCGTAAAACAAAAGTAACTGCTGGTGAAGCTGGTGGAATTACACAACACATCGGTGCATATCAAGTTGATGTAAATGGTAAACCAATTACATTCCTCGATACACCTGGTCATGAGGCCTTCACAATGATGCGTGCACGTGGTGCGCAAATTACCGATATTGCGGTTATTGTTGTTGCTGCGGATGATGGTGTGATGCCACAAACACGTGAGGCGGTAGAACATGCAAAAGCAGCTAATGTACCAATTGTCGTTGCTGTAAATAAAATGGATAAACCTGGTGCAAATCCTGATCGTGTTATGACTGAACTCATGGAACTTGAACTTGTGCCTGAGGCTTGGGGTGGAGAAACGATTTATGCAAATATTTCGGCACTTACAGGACTTGGTATTGAGGATTTCCTTGAAACATTAACGCTTGTTGCAGAAGTGCAAGAGTTAAAAGCTGTTGCAGATACGGCAGCAATCGGAACAATTATTGAGGCACGCCTTGATAAAGGAAAAGGACCTGTTGCAACATTGCTTGTTCAAACAGGAACACTTACTCGAGGAGATGCAATTGTTGCTGGTTCAAGCTATGGACGTGTTCGTACAATGGAAACTGAATTTGGTGAAAATTTAAGAATTGCTGGACCTGCAACGCCAGTTGAAATCACAGGTCTTAACTCAGTTCCATCAGCAGGAGATCGCTTTGTTGTCTTCGAAGACGATAAAAAAGCACGTCAAATTGGTGAAGAACGTGCACAACGTCAACAAATTGAGCAACGCCGTCAAACATCAGCAATGACACTTGAAGATTTAAATCTTCAAATGAAACAAGGTGATATTAAAGAAATTAATGTTATCATCAAAGCGGATGTTCAAGGTTCTGCAGAAGCAGTAGCACAATCATTCCGTAAGATTGAAGTTGAAGGAGCACGTGTTAAAATTGTTCGTTCAGCAGTTGGTGCAATCTCGGAATCTGATGTAATGCTTGCACTTGCATCAAATGCAATTATTTATGGATTCAATGTTCGTCCTGATGTTTCAGCTCGTCAAACAGCAGAAAAAGAAGGTGTTGAAATCCGTCAACATAGTATCATTTACCGCGCAATTGAAGAACTTGAAGCGGCAATGGTCGGAATGCTTGATCCTGAATATGAAGAGAAATTCCTCGGGAATGCTGAAATTCGCGAAACGTTCAAAGTTTCAAAAGTTGGAACAATTGCTGGTGCATATGTTACAGAAGGAAAACTTGAACGCGATGCTGGAATTCGTGTTATCCGTGAAGGAATTGTTATCCACGATGGTAAACTTGCAACACTTAAACGCTTCAAAGATGATGCCAAAGAAGTTAAAGCGGGATTTGAATGTGGATTTACAGTTGCAAACTACAATGAAATCCAAGTTGGTGATGTTGTAGAAGCATATACAATGCAAGAAATTAAACGTAAGTAGGTGGAAGTATGTCAATAACACTTGATCGTTTAACAACAACTGTTCAGCGTACGCTAACAGAACTCATCCAAAAAGAAGTCAAAGATCCAGCAGTTGGATTTATTACAGTGACGGATGTTGAAATAACAAATGATTTATCATATGCGACAGTATATGTAAGTTTTTTAGGAAATGAGGCACGTGAAAAAGCAGGAATGAAAGCACTAGATCGTGCCAAAGGTTTTTTACGTCGAGAATTGGGACGTCGTGTGAAAATGCGAAAAGTCCCAGAACTCATTTTCAAAGTTGATACATCGCTTAAATATGGACAACATATTGATGCACTTTTAAACCAAGTAAAAAACGAGAAGCGCTAGCATCTCGTTTTTTTAATAGAAAGGAAGTTAGTGATGATTCAAATTTTAGACTTTGTGAAACAAGTTGGATCGCTTCAACTTGAAAATGCAAACGTTGTTGTCGATGCAACACTTGGGAATGGACATGATATACTATGGATTAAACAAGTTGCACCAAATGCGAAGGTGTATGGTTTTGATATTCAAAAATCAGCAATCGATAATACGAAAAAGCGACTTTCCGATGCTGAAATTAATATGAGAAATGTGCAATTAGTTCATGATTCACATGCGAATATGGAGAGACATATTTCTGAAAAAATTGATCTTGTGCTCTTCAATTTTGGATACTTACCTGGTGGTGATAAAACAATTACTACAAAAACAGAATCATCGATGATTGCAATAAAAACAGCACTCAGGATGCTGGCAGATAAAGGTGTAGCTATTTTAGTTATGTATCCCGGTCATGAGGAAGGAAAAAATGAAGCTGATGCAGTACGCGATTATGTGACAAAACTTGCATGGTCATCGTATCGTGTATATTGTTATCAAATTATGAATAATACAAAAAAACCTCCGATTGCTTACATCATTCAGAAATCGGAGTATTATATATAATAGAAAAGAAGTACATCGCTCCATAAAATGTTCGCGGGTCGATACCTGTTTTTTCATGTATTTGAGCAAGTCGATAATTGAGGGTATTTCGATGGATGTACATTTGTTTGGCTGTTTGAATAACATTGAGATCGTTTGTAAAATAATAGCGTAGTGTTTGAAGCGCCGTTTCATCAAGGAGAATGATTGTTGCTTTTTGAAGTGAAGAATCAAGTGCGAGTTTTGGGAGGAATTGTTCGAACGAATCTTGTTTTGAAATTGGAATGTGAGTCCAAACTTGAGAACTCAAGATTAAACTGATGATTTCAGTTTGGAATTCAAATGTTCCATAGAGATATGCAGATGTATATCCGATATCATATAAAAGCGTTTCAATTAACGTTCGCGCATCAATCTCATGATAAATCATAAAGAATTCATCCGTTGAACACGATATGAATTGTGGTGTGATAAGCGTGCTTGAAAGATGCTGAATGTGCTTGATATGTTGCTTGAATTGTTGTGCTTCTTCGGCATTTTTGAAGGGGAGTAAAAATAATTCCATAACGATCTCCTTTCCTTTTATTATAGAAGAAAAACATCAGCTATACAAGTGAAAATGAAGTGGAAAAAAGAATGAGAAAAAGAGTTGTATTTTAATTATGATAAGAGTATAATGTAATTTGTGATAAATTTTAGATGTAGATAAATAAGCGGAGGAAGCTATGGAAATTTTGATTATATGTTCAGGTGGATTATCGACTGAACTCATCTCACAAAAGTTAAATGTTTTAGGTGGAGATGAGAAGTATAACTTCACAGCAATTGATATTGAAAGTGCTAAAGAAGTACTTGCAAATTATGATGGTGTTATGATTACACCACAAACAAAATTCATTTATCAAGAGATTGCAAAGCTATGTGCAGATACAAGTACGAAAGTGTTTCAAATTCCATTTGTACTGTACACACCAAATCCGTCATCAATTGATAAATTATATAAAGAAATTAAATCATTTTTTTAAAACTGGCGTAGACCAGTTTTTTGTTTATTAAAAATATGATATACTTAATAAACAAGGAAGTGAATGTAAATGAAACATATAGAAGCATTGACAAACATGCTCGGCGTTGCTGGACATGAGAGACGTATTAAGACATATATGAAAAATGAACTCACTCCAACTTCCGATATGATTGTAGAAGATCGTATCGGAAGTGTTTTTGGTGTTCAAACAGGAAAGAAAGATACAAAAGTTGCAATTATAGGGCACATGGATGAAGTTGGTTTTATGATTACAAAAATTGAAGAAAATGGTCTTTTACGATTCCAACCACTCGGTGGAATTTGGTCGCAAACTTTGATGGGGACACCAGTTGTTCTCTTTTCTGAACAAGATGAAATTCATGGTGTAATTACATCTATTGCACCGCATCTATTATCAGCGGATCGGAGAAATAAAGTGATTGAAGTTGGTGATCTTTGGATTGATGTTGGAGCGTCAAGTCGTGAAGATGCGATGTCATTTGGTATTGAAAGTGGCATGGTGGCAACATATTATTCACCGTCGTTTTATAGCAAAGATAAGAAGCGTTATTTTGCAAAAGCGATTGATAATCGTTATGGATGTAGTTTAGCACTCGATTTAGCGACGCATTTATCAGAAAAAGAAACGAATCATACATATTATATTGGTGCATCAGTGCAAGAAGAAGTTGGATTGCGTGGTGCGAAGACCGTATCTCAAATGATTCAACCTGATTTTGCGATTGTTGTTGATGCTTCACCAGCTATCGATTTTCAAGATAAGACAGGATTTGGAAGACTTGGTGAAGGTGCACTTGTTCGCATTGTTGATCCAGGTATGATTATGAAACCAGACTTGAGAGAAAAGATTTTAAATATCGCTACAGAAAATAATATTCAACATCAGATTTACGTATCTCAAGGAAATACCGATGCCTCTGTGATTCAATATAGTGGGATTGGGGTTCCAACGATTGTGATTGGATTACCAGTGCGTTATTTACACACGGGACTTTCATGCATGGAAGTGCGTGATTATGAAAGTGCCTATCAACTTGCAACATGCGTGTGTGAGATGCTTGAAACAATCAATTTAAGCGAGGAGAATGCATAATGAAAGAAGTTCAAACAAAAGAGCAATTTCAGATGATTCAAAATGATGATAAAGTGGTTATGATGTTTTCAGCACCTTGGTGTGGGGATTGCCTTGCAATCGAACCACAAATGCCAGAGATTGCAGCACATTTCAGCGATTTTACATTTTATCATATCGATCGAGATACATTTATCGATGAGTGTATCGCGCTGGAAATCATGGGAATACCGAGCTTTCTAATTTTCCACCAGGGAAAAGAAATATCACGGTTTGTGAGCAAGTTTTATAAATCAAAAGAAGAAATTATGGCCTTTATCGAAGAGGCGAAGGGAGCTATTTAATGAATTTATTTTATAATCAACAAGGAATGGGCGATGTCCTTATCGTTACAATTTTAAACGACGAAGTATCTGTGACGAAGACAATAGGGGATATCACGCAACTTTTCAATGATAAGAATGAATGCGTCGGCGTTAATATTTTTAATGCTAAAACGCATTTTTCATGGGTTTTAGAGCGTTATCTTGATAAACCAGCATATAAGCAAGAAGTGTCGAACTTTTTAGTACAGAATAATATTGAACAATCTTGGAATACAGATGCATCATTTGTTGTTGGACATGTAATGTCCTGTGAAAAGCATCCAGATAGTGAGAAATTAAGTGTTTGCCAAGTTAATGTTGGACAAGAAACACTTCAAATTGTTTGTGGAGCGAAGAATGTTGCTGCTGATCAGCATGTTGTCGTTGCACGTCCGGGAGCACAACTAAAAAGTGGTTTATTTATCGTACCTTCAGTTTTACGAAAAGTGGATTCAAATGGAATGATCTGTTCAAAAAAAGAACTTGATCTTGATGGAGAATCTAATGGGATTCTCGTGCTGGAAAATGCGCAAGCGGGCCAAGCTTTTTATGAAATGAGTGAGGTGAAGTAACGAATGTCAGAGAATTATTATTTTATCGGTATTAAGGGTGCTGGAATGAGTGCTCTTGCGCTCATGCTTCATGATACAGGAAATAGTGTTTCAGGGAGTGATGTTACAACACATTATTTTACGCAAGATAAATTAGATGAGAGAAATATTGCATTATATACATTTGAAGATACTGAGCATATTCTTCAAGCGGATGTTGTCATCTGTGGGAATGCTTTTCCTGATACACATCCACAAATTGCGTATGCAAAAGAGCAAAATCTCCGTGTTGTTCGCTATCATGATTTTTTAGGAGAAGTAGCTAGTCGCTATCAAAGTATAGCAGTTACAGGAACGCATGGAAAAACAACGACAACAGGGATGCTCGCGCATATTTTAACAGATCTTCGTCCAAGTGGTTACTTAATTGGTGATGGGACAGGCTATTTGACAAAAGATGCAGAATATTTTGCTTTTGAAGCATGTGAATATCGCAATCACTTTCATGCGTATACACCAGATTATGCAATTGTGACGAATGTTGATTTTGATCACCCTGATTTTTTCAAAGATTTAAGTGCGGTGAAAAAAACATTTTCGGAACTTGGTAAAAAAGTGAAAAAAGGTTTGATTGTTTGTGGCGATGATGAAAATGCACGAACAATTGATTTTGGTGAGAAAAAAGTTATTTATTACGGACTTTCAGATTTTAATCATGTCCGAGCAGAAAATGTTTCATACACGGATGCGGGTATTGTCTTTGATCTTGTTGTCGGTCTTGATCGTTATGAAAATCAAATGGTTCCTTTTTTTGGTGAACATATGTTGCAAAATGCACTTGCTGTTATCGCAACGAGTGTACAACTTGGAATTTCGGTAAAAGAAGCGATTGCTTCACTCGTTTCTTTTGGTGGTGTGGCTCGGCGCTTTTCAGAAGAAAATATCGGAAGTAATATCATTATTGATGACTATGCACATCATCCAAAAGAAATTGAAGTAACACTAAAAGCCATTCGTCAAAAATATCCAACCAAATCTATCGTAGCAATTTTCCAACCGCATACATTCTCACGTACTGAGGCGTTGATGGATGAATTTGTAGCAAGTCTATCTAAAGCAGATACTGTATATCTACTTGATATCTTCGGATCTGCACGTGAAGATGCGGGTGAAATATCAAGTAAAGATATTGCGTCAAATATCCCAAATGGCCACGTATTAGAAAATAATGAAGTATCCATTTTATCTGATATTGAAGAAAGTGTTATTGTTTTCATGGGTGCTGGAAATGTTAATGAATTGATTGATGTATATAAAAAACAGAAAATGTTGAAATAGTTTTCAACATTTTAAATTATATGCTATAATAAAAAATAATATATTTATAATTTGAGGAGGGATGAAATGTCAGGAGAAATTTTAATTAATACAAATACGATAATTTCGATTATTGTTATTTTAAT
>JBOFHN010000048.1:0-33647 GCA_051649665.1 Culicoidibacterales bacterium | reverse complement strand
AAATAGTAGTGAATGGAAGTGAGCGAAATGAAACAATCAACTGATGTTGAAATCGAAGTGAATAGACAAGCATATAATACAGATGGAAATGAAAAAGGGAACTTTGTCAGTGGAGCAAAGGCAATTAAAGTAGGTCCGGATTTAACAACAGATTTGATTGAAGATGTGACTGTTATTACAAACACAAATCAAGCGCAGACACTCATTCGAACTGATGTTGATAGCCATATCAACTATAAAACAGAAATATTACAAAATCAGGAACGAGGATCAAATTCACCTGAATATAGAGGAACTTCTCTTAATATGACATCATATAATGTTTACCATGGTGATGGGAGCCAAGAAGAGAAACCATTTCAAATTGTCGTTGGTGTTGCAGGAAGTGCAGGGACGCAAGATTTTTTAAATTTAGCACCTGATTGGCGCCAAAATTTTGATCCTTTATTAAATCGTAGTGACTATAATGGGAAATCAGATGATGAATTAGAAATGCTCCTCAATGAAAAACGCCGTGTCCGCACTAAAGAAGGAGATATCATCGAGATAGAAAAGATCGATCATACTAAAGTGATGTATGAAATAGAGATGCGCCAAAAAATGCGTGAATTGGAAAAATATCGAAATGATCATATTTCAATCATGCTCACAGGAGATTCAAAAGGGAGTGAGGATGCAGCGTATCTTGGGCTTTCATTTGTGAAAAAAACAGGAGATATTCAAGCGACAGAACTCTATCTTACTAACCCAAAAGGAATACGTGTAAGTGACGCAGATTACGATGTATTGAAACGAATGGCTGATGAGGGCAAGATAACAGTTGAAATTGTTTATCCAGAAATTGTCAGCGAAGGAATATTAGGTGGTGCATTTAAAACAGATGGTACTGGAATTGGTGGTGGGAGACCGATTCCATGTCGTCTAGAAAATAAATTTTATACAGTACCAAAAGATATTGATGATACGGTTAGAAATCATCGAGTCGGTGATTACGAGAAAAATGTATATCAAGGATATGATGGGAAATATAAATTTCAATGTCACGAGAAACCGAAAACACTTTTTGGTGTGGGAGATGGAAGTTCTTATGTGATGGGATATGAATATTCAGTTAGTCGTATTGTAAAAACAGATGGCACAATTTTATCTGTGAAGGCGTATTATTTTGATGAACAAAAAACACATTTATTAAAATTAAGAGAGCATGTCCAGGATGAAATTGATTTTTTATCACATGTTGAAAGAGATGAATATGAGCAGCTGTTTTTGATGGCGAGTAAAAAAGGAAAGATGAAGTTAAAAGCAAAGCATAAAGCGTTGATTCGCCAGCAGACAACAGAGGAAATGTACGTTGAAGATCACTTTCATTCACGCGGGTTACTTGATGAGTTGGGTATTTCAGATGTGAAGCGTCAACTTAGATCTGAATTTGAAGATAAACTTGAGGAACATGTTGAAGAAGAGTCAGAATCGTATGCGAAAATTGTACTGGAACAAGTAATGCCTGAAATTCAATCATTTCGTCAATTTACATATGACAAAGCAAAGCAATTACGATTATATAAAGAACAATTAACGGAGATGATAGAGCGTCTGGACAAAACAGCACGATTATATGAAAATTCACAAGATGAAGTTCAGATGATTATGAAAAGAATGAAAAATAAATAGGAGATGTATATGGATTATTTTAAGCAACGTCCATTTGGCTCAACTGATTGTGTAGGTCGAGAACTTTTAGTAGAGACAAAAAAAGAAATGACGATTGATGCCGATATATTTAATAATGTACTCGGTGGTGAATTACCGCAATTTATGGCGTATGAAACTGGTGAGTACTTCTCAGGTCAAGTAGTGGATATGATTAAAGATGAGATTGAAGAGATGTATCGTCGTTATAATCAAGATTTAGCTTTTGAAAAACGCGAAGTGTTATATAAAAGAAGAGAGTTATTGCGCAGTGAATAACAGATGATTATTATGTAGCGTTATTTATTTTGTGAAAAATGAATAGCGATGTATAATACAAAGTGATAAGGAGGTGTTGATGTGGAAAAAATAAAAGAACAAATTATTCAGTATGCGAAATCAATCGGTATTGACTGTATTGGATTTACAACAGCATCCCCTTTTACAGAAATTGAACAGCGATTACAATATCAATATGAGCAAGGGTACATTTCAGGCTTTGAAGAAAAAGATATTCAAAAGCGTATCCATCCAACTATCACGATGCCAACTGCAAAATCACTAATAGCGATTGCTATGGCGTATCCATCAAGAACAGGGCATCCGAAAGATGAAAAGCGACGTGGATATTTTGCTTCCGCTTCATATGGAAAAGATTATCACTTAATTTTAAGAGAACGGATGAATATGCTCGCAACATATCTTGAAAAGCAGTTTAGCGTTGCTTCTCAAAGTTTTAGTGATACTGGTCCACTTGTTGATACGGCAGTGGCAAGACGTGCAGGTCTTGGCTTTATTGGGAAAAATGGATTGCTTATCACAAAAGCGTATGGATCATATGTTTACCTTGGCTACGTGATGACTGAACTTGAAATTCCTTCAGATGAATTGGTAACATATGGCTGTGGTGAATGCTCAAAATGCGTAACAAGTTGTCCAACACAGGCCCTTTTTGGAAATGGAAGTATGGACGCCCAAAAATGCTTAGCATATCAGACACAGAAAAAAGGTGTTATCGAAGAGCCATATCGAACGAAAATGGGAAAGATGCTCTATGGTTGTGATATATGTCAAATGGTATGTCCTTACAATAAACGAAAAGATCACCATATCCATGCTGAAATGGAACCGATATTTGAAGACGTTGCTCCAGAATTAAGTACGCTTTTTACGATGAATAAAAGAATGTTCAAGGAACGATTTTCATATATGGCTGGTGCATGGCGAGGGGTTCATGTGACGCGTCGTAATGCCTTTATTGTTGCACGTAATTTGAAAGCGATAGAATTGGTTCCAGATATCGAAAAGGCATTAGAAAATGAAGTGCGACTTGAGATAAGAGTGACCGCACTGGAAGCAATCGGAACATTGACAGGATCAATTCCAGAACGATACAGAGATGAAATTTTTGCTGGAATGATAAATGACAATCCTGAAATCGCAAAAGGATATCAAGAAATTAAAAATAGATATATTATATAGTAGAGAAAAACACATTAAAGAGTTTTTCTCTATTTTTTTATAATCATTTTTGCGAATACGTTTACTTTTCTACAACAAAGTGTTATAATATTATTGTGGCGAAGGGGCCACAAAAAAACAGGAAAAAAAGGGAGAGGTTTTTTATGAAAAAAATGCAAAAACTTATCGGAGTAAGTGCTCTATTAGGAGCAATGGCAATTGGTGGATTAGCACAAAGTGCAGCGCCATCAGTAAAAAACGTTTCAGCATATTCAACATATGAAGAAGCTGTAACACAAGAAGAAGGAACGCTCGTTGTGAAAAAAGTCGATAAATATGGTCGTCCAGTAGCAGGAGCAAAATTCAACATTACAAGCGTTGCAGGAGAATTTGTTATGCAAATTGTTACAAACCGCAGTGGAGTTGCAAAAGCAACACTTAGTGGAGCATATTACAACGTAACAGATGCGAGTGCAGTTTCAGCTGGTTATTATCCAGGAAATACTGTATACGAAGTGCTTGTACAACCATATCAAACAAAAACAATTACATTTACAAATAGCTATAAAGGATAATTACTATCCAAAAGATTAACAGCAATAGACAGGTGAGATGAATACTCACTTGTCTATTGTTTTTTTATAATGATAGGAGACTGAAAATAGAAAATATTTTTCAAACAATAAAACTAGCGAGAATTTAAGTAGATATGGTATAATAATGGAATAAATAAGAAGGAGTGAGTGTGTGCGTTTTTTAATAATAGGTGATGTGTATGGTAAGCCTGGTCGATCGTATTTACTAGAGCAAATTGAAATGTTAAAAGGGAAATATACACCGGATTGTATGATTGTCAACGGCGAAAATGCAGCCCATGGAAATGGTTTGTCACAACCGATTTACAAATCATTCATGTCCAGTGGATTTCATTGTGTGACAATGGGTAATCATTTATTTGGACATCGTTTAATTACCGAATTTATCGATGATGCAAAGATTGCGAGGCCGGCGAACTTGCATCCATCAACGCCAGGGAAAGAGTATGTCATCATTAATTTCAACGGAGTTAAAATTGCTGTGATGAATTTACTTGGTACTGTTTCGATGAACAATCCTGGTGGAATGATATCACCTTTTACCAAAATCGATGAACTCCTTGAACTTGATGATATTAAAAATGCAGATTATCGAATTGTTGATTTTCATGCTGAAGCAACAAGTGAAAAAATTGCATTTGGATATTATTTAGATGGTCGTGTTGATATTGTTTATGGAACACACACGCATGTGCAAACAGCCGATTTACGCTGCCTTGAAAATGGAACAGTGTATATTACCGATATTGGAATGACAGGACCACTTGATGGTGTAATCGGAGTTGACAAGGATATTATTATTAAACGATTTATCGATGGATTACCGCAGAAATTTGAAGTTGCACCTGGGAAAAGACAACTTGGTGGTATCTTTGTTGAACAAGATGATAAAACGAAAAAAATTGTGCAGATGGAACGCGTCTACATTACAGAATAGGAGTCATTATGGCAAAAAAAGATTTTGGAAAATATTTTAATCAACCATCGCTCAAAGATGCGAAAAAACGTGGAAAAGAGTCAGTTGAAGTTTTAACAGAAGCATTTTATATTCCTGAGCGTATGAAAGAAGTTGGTCACAACAAAACATACTATATTCGAACATACGGTTGTCAAATGAATGTTCATGATACGGAAGTGATGCAAGGTATTCTTGGTGAAATGGGATATACAGAAGCAGCAGAACCAAAAGATGCAGATATTATTTTATTAAATACATGCGCAGTTCGTGAAAATGCTGAGGACAAGGTATTCGGAGCAATCGGAAATTTAAAGCATCTGAAAAAAGATAATCCAGATATTTTACTCGGTGTTTGCGGTTGTATGTCACAAGAAGAAAATGTCGTTGATCGTATTTTAAAAAAATACCCTCATATTGATATGATTTTTGGAACGCATAATATCCACCGTATTCCACAAATTTTAGAAGAAGCGATGTTTTCAAAAGCCAAAGTTGTTGATGTTTGGTCAAAAGAAGGTGATGTGATTGAAAACCTGCCAAAACGTCGTGACTCAAAAACAAAAGCATGGGTGAACATAACATATGGTTGCGATAAATTTTGTACATACTGTATTATTCCGTTTACACGAGGAAAAGAACGCAGTCGTTTAAAAGAAGATATCCTTGCGGAAATTCAGACGTTGATTGATGAAGGATACCAAGAAGTGACGGTACTTGGACAAAATGTCAATTCGTACGGAAAAGATGTATATGATGATTATACTTTTGCTCAACTGCTCGCTGATGTACAAAAGATGCCGATTGCTCGCGTTCGTTTTACGACATCGCATCCATGGGACTTTACGCAGGAAATGGTTGAAGTACTAAAAAAAGGTGGAAATATGATGCCGCATGTTCACCTTCCAGTTCAATCAGGTTCTTCATCAATGCTTAAAATCATGGGAAGAAGTTATACGCGAGAAACATATTTAGCATTATATGATCAACTACGAGCAATTCCAGGTGTTGCCATTACAACGGATATTATCGTTGGTTTTCCAAATGAAACTGATGAGCAGTTTGAAGAAACAGTCTCACTTGTTGATACATGTGAATATGATGGAGCATACACATTCATTTATTCTCCACGCGAGGGAACACCAGCTGCTAAAATGGTTGATAACGTGCCAGAAGATGTGAAAAAAGAACGATTACAACGTTTAAATACGATTGTTAATACACATGCAAAATTACGAAATGATGCATACCTTGGGAAAATTGTACATGTTCTTGTCGATGGACCTTCGCAGAAGCGTGATGATATTCTTGCAGGATATTCAGAATCATGGAAATTAGTGAATTTTAAAGGGACGAGTGACATGATTGGGAAAATTGTTCCAGTTAAAATTACAGATGTTCGAACATGGTCATT
Organism: Culicoidibacterales bacterium; assembly: GCA_051649665.1. Taxonomy (GTDB): domain Bacteria; phylum Bacillota_I; class Bacilli_A; order Culicoidibacterales; family JBOFHN01; genus JBOFHN01. The sequence continues at coordinate 27,532 of JBOFHN010000048.1, read as the reverse complement.
AGTAGGTGAAGTCGTTGAATAAGAACCTGGATGATGCCGTTTTAGAAGTGAGAGAAGCACTTGCATGCGATGAGCGAATCATGACATATAAAACAGTGAAGCACTTGATTGAAAGTGATGGAACTTTGCAACAATTATGGGAGCAACAAAAAAGCATTCAAAAAGAATTAGTTCATGCCAAAGCGTATGGTTTAGAAAATCAAAAAAATCAATGTGAGCATGAACTTGCCCACATTGAAAAGCAATTAGCATCGCATCCGCTAATGGAAGCATACCAAGAAGCTTATCAGGATATTTTAGATATTCAAACAGAAATTGAGGAGATTGTATTTGGTGAATAAGAAGATAGAAGCACTATATATTCATATTCCTTTTTGTCATCAAATGTGCGATTATTGCGATTTTGCTAAACTTTTTGTCAACGATGATTTGGTTGAACGTTATATGCAAGCACTTTTGATTGAACTCAAATTAAAGATACAGTCAGATGATCAATTTTCTAGTGTTTACATTGGTGGTGGAACACCATCAGTTTTACAAGAAATGCACATACAGTTGCTTTTTTCGGCACTTCAATCACATATTGCACAAGATGCAGAAATCACATTTGAAATGAATCCTGAAGATGTAACAACAGAGTATGTTGCAATGTTAAGCAAATACGGAGTAAATCGAATAAGTTTAGGTGTGCAGAGTTTTTCAGATACATTGATTCAGCGTGTAGGTCGAAATCATACTGCAAGTAAAAGTATCGAAGCGATTCAAATACTACAGGCGAGTTCAATTGCTAATATAACTGTCGATTTGATGTTCGCGCTTCCTGGTCAAACACTGAATGATGTAAAAGATGATTTGTTGTTATTACAGCAATTTGATTTACCGCACATTTCTTTATATTCGCTTATTTTAGAGCAACGAACAAAGTTATATTTACAACAAGAGCGATATCAATTTGTCGATGAAGATTTAGAAGCGGAAATGTATTTGCATATTATTGAGTATTTACATTCACTTGGGTACACACAATATGAAATGAGTAATTTTGCCAAACATTCACAATTTGAATCACGTCATAATCTTGCATATTGGCATCAAAAGCATTATTATGGTGTGGGACTCGGTGCTCACCAATTTATCGATAATATTCGATGTGCAAATACAAAATCAATCAATGCGTATATTAAAGAATTGAATCAACAAATAATACCGATTTGTGAACAGGAAGTACTCACTGAAAAACAAATCCTAGAAGAGTTTTGTTTTTTAGCATTTCGCGATTGTGTACGCGGATTGGATTTGGAGTTACTCCAATCAAAGTATAACGAAGTGTATGAAATACATGCTTTAAAATTAAAAGCAATACTGAATCAACTCAAAGAAAAAGGTCTAATCGAGCACTATGCAGAACATGCCTATCGTTTAACAATAAATGGTCGTTTATTAGCAAATGAAGTATTTCAAGCATTTGTTCAATTATAATAAAGGAGAAAATGTTAATGTTGGAAGAAAATGAACAGCATCCACACTTTGAACAAATAAATACAGATGAAATTAAAGCAGAAAATCCACAATCTTTGCAGATAGAACCAGAAATTGAAAAAAGTCCCAAAAGTTTAAAAGGAATGAGTAAGCGATTTAAGATTCTTCTTGTTTCACTTGTTTCCATACTTGTCATAGTTGTTTTTGCGTATGGATTTAATATTTATAGCAAAGTGACAAAATTGAATGACCTGTACCATGAAAAAACAAATATTGAATCTAAGTACAATGAAATTAAGAAAATAATAGATAAAGATTCAGATTTAGTTGAGTTACAAGAATATGCGAAATGTTATCAATCAAATCCGAAAATTCAGGGTGGAAAAGCATTTTCGGTTTATCCAGGTGGAAAGTTCTTTCTTGTTCAAAAAATAAGCCAAGATGATATAAAAAAAGAGTTACAACATTGTAAACTTCAAGCGTCACAACTTGAAGGTGCTGAAGCATTGATTGAATCAGTGGCAAATGATATTATTGAGAAAAATAATAAAAATACAGAACTTGTTTCACAAGTGAATAGTGCGAATGATGAATGGCGTAACTTTATTGATGCTTTTGATAAGAGTGGTGGAGGAACATTAAGTGTTGAGACGTATGATAATTTACGTATACTCGCTGCTAAAGCGATGGGAGTCAGCCCATCAACAATCGGGAATGAAATGGATTCTGGAGAAATTCGTGATAAAGTTCGGGATCGTTTGAAAGGGATTGAAAATAAACAGGTTACTATTTCAGATGAAAAGATAAAACAATTCATCGAGAAAAATATTGACGGAAAAACGATGGATGATATTCAAAATCAGCTGAAAGAAAAAGAGAAAGAAGCAAAACAATTAGAAGATGAAATTCATGACTTGGATTCACATATTCAAACGAAGAAATCAGAGGTAATGAATCCATTTAAATAGACAAAAGCACACATGATGAAAATTCATGTGTGCTTTTTGTTGAATTATGGTATTTTCCAAGTGATTAAATAAATGATGATACAATTGAAATATGCCGAGGAGGGGTTTCAAATGGAAACGAAATTTTATCAAGATAAATGGTTTTGGTTATCAATTATTGCCTTTTTAACAATTGGATTACTCAGTGGTATCTTTGCTGTCAATGCTCAAGGATATTATAAAGAACTGATATTGCCTAATTTTGCACCCCCAGGATTTTTATTTGGACCTGTGTGGTTTATATTGTATATCTTGATTGGTATATCTCATTATTTTCTTTGGAAATGGGAAAATAGGAAAATTCGAAATTGGTTAATTGGTGGATTCTATCTCCAATTTGGATTGAATTTTATTTGGTCTTTCTTTTTCTTCACGATGAAAAATACAGGTCTGGCTTTGTTTGATATTGCGATTCTTTTTGTAATTCTATTCATGATGCAAGCAATCTTCTTCCGTGAAGATAAAAAAATCATGTGGTTGATGGGACCATATTTTCTCTGGGTGACATTCGCAAGTGTACTCAATATCGCAATTTATATGTTGAACTAAAGAAAGAGGCGCAAATAATTGCGCCTCTTTTTATAATGGGTATTGATTTTGAAGAGCTTCTAAGTCAATATCTTCATCGTAATCAACACCATCGATATCAAAACCATTGAGTTGCATAAATTCTTCAACAAAGGCATTTACATCAGATTGTGCTGTGAAATTTTCGGGTGTAATAGACTCCAAAATCGTTTCTACACGGTTTTGAATTTCAGTTGAAAGTTCCCAGCTATCAGGGCGAACACGTCCCTCAGCATCCTTTTCCATTTTATCACCATAAAGCATATCGTGAACAAAACGATGAACGTGCATATGTGTTGATTCGTGATTTCCAAATTCTTTCATCACTTTGAAAAGAACAGATCCATAAACAGGAAAGATAGGGATAACAGCGCTTGCACGTGTGACTACCGCTTTTAGCGAAGCAACATAGGCCTTACCAGAAAGAGGAGTAAGATAATTTGTCAACGTATGTGCTGTTTGTTCTAAATGTTCTTTTGCTTTTCCAATTGTCCCTTCACGATAAATACGACGTGTTGCTTCAGGTCCGATATATGTATATGCAACTGTTTGAACATTTGAGCTGAGTAAGTCGGCTTTATTTAGCGCTTCCAACCAGAGTTGCCAATCTTCACCACCCATAACTTTAATTGTTCCTTCGATATCTTTCTCTGTTGCTATATCAACTGTTTTTTCAACGAGTTGTTTAGATCCGATATCGACAGAAAAGCCAGTCAGTGGTTCACCAATTACTTTTAACCCTGATGTATATGTTGTTCCTGAACGTGGGTCAGTACGACGACCAGAAGCGAGTGAATAGACCACGAGGTCAATTTTTTGTCCTTTTTCTTTGTAGTATGAAATCACATTTTGTTTCATTTCATCAGAGAAAGCATCACCGATAAAGTCTTTTGCTAATATTCCATCCTGATTCGCACGCGCATTGAAATATGCATTATTCCAATAACCAGCACTCCCTGTTCGAACGTTAGTCGGCGCAGCTTCGTATGAAACATTTACCGTTTCTGTATGACTTCCATAAGTCAGTGCAATACGCGTTGCAAGTCCGTACCCTGTTGAACCACCGATAATAAGTGCCGTTTTTGGGCCTTGAAATGGTGGTTCACTTTTTACATCTTGAATCTGTTTTTCGACGTTTTGAAAGCATCCTTTAGGATGTGCATTCATCGCAACATTCATTTTAATAAGCGGTTTAATCAGCATATTTTTCACTTAACTCCTTTGAAATTCAAACTATTTTATTAGAAATTTGACAATGTCTACTCATATTATATATGATTAACAAAGAAACGTAAAGTTTTACTTAAAGTGGAGGATACATTTATGCAAATTGAAAACGTAGAAGCATACATTCAATTATTGAATGAAAATGAATTAAGTGAATTAAAATTAAAGACAGAAGAGTTTGAACTTCATATTAAAAAAGACGGTGGTGTGATGAGTACAGTGGTACCAGCAACACCTGTTCAACAAGTAGCACCAGTACAATCAGTGCCACAACAAGTAGAAACAGATATCGTATCGGGTGTTGAAGTGAAATCGCCAATTGTCGGAGTTGTTTACTTATCACCAGAACCAGGGAAAGCACCATATGTATGTGTTGGTGAGCATGTGAAAAAAGGACAAAAACTCGCTATTATATCGGCGATGAAAGTAATGAATGATTTTGTTTCACCTGTTGATGGAGTGATTAAAGATATTCGAGTACAAAATGAGGATGTTGTTGCATTTGATCAAGTACTGTTTATAATTGAATAAAAAGGAGCGTTTATCAATGATAAAAAAAGTATTAATTGCCAATCGTGGTGAAATCGCGCTTCGCATTATTCGTGCATGTAATGAAATGCAAATTCAAACAGTTGCGATATATGCAAAAGGTGAAGAAATGTCTTTACATGTTCAGCTTGCCGATGAAGCGATTTGTGTTGGGAAAGCAGGAGCAAAAGATAGTTACCTCAATATGACAAGTATTTTAAGCGCTGCTGTTGCAACAGGATGTGACGCAGTCCATCCAGGATTTGGTTTCTTGTCAGAAAATGAAACATTTGCGAAGCGTGTTGCTGAATGTGGAATGAAATTTATCGGACCAAAAGCAGAAGTTATTTCGAAAATGGGAGATAAAGCTGAGGCGCGAACGACTGCGATAGCAGCAAAAGTTCCAGTTGTACCAGGAAGTAAAGGGATTATTAAAGATGAAAAAGAAGGTCTTAAAATCGCTCATAAAATCGGTTATCCAGTATTAATTAAAGCAGTTAATGGTGGTGGTGGACGTGGAATGCGAGTTGCTCATAATGCAAAAGAATTTCCAATCTTATTAAAAACAGCGCAGATGGAAGCTGAAGCAGCGTTTGGTGATGGAACAGTATATCTTGAAAAATTCATCGAAAATCCACGCCACATTGAATTTCAAATTTTAGCTGATCAACACGGGAATGTTATTCACCTTGGAGAACGAGATTGTTCAATTCAGCGTCGAAATCAAAAAGTAGTTGAAGAGGCACCGTCGTTTTTACTCACGGAGAAACTGCGTAAAAAAATGGGTGAAGATTCAATTAAATTAGCGAAAGCAGTTGATTATGAAAATGCAGGAACAATTGAGTTTTTAGTTGATCGTCATGATAATTATTATTTCATTGAAATGAATACGCGAATTCAGGTTGAACATCCAGTAACAGAAATGATTACCGGTGTTGATATTGTAAAGTTACAATTGAAAATTGCAAGTGGAGAACCACTTCCGATGGGGCAAAAAGATGTTGTGATTAAAGGACATGCAATTGAATGTCGAATTAATGCTGAAGATCCAGAAAATCATTTCCAACCATCACCAGGGAAAATCGATGTATTGATGCTTCCGGGAGGGAATGGTGTACGTCTTGATAGTGCTGTTTATCCAGGTTATGTTGTATCACCGCATTATGATTCAATGATTGCGAAATTAGTTGTGTATGCTGATACACGAGAAGAAGCAGTTGAAAAGATGCGTCGCGCACTCGAAGAAACAGTTATCTTACCAATTAAGACAAATATTGATTTCCAATATCAAATAATGAATGATAAAGATTTTAAACTTGGTATCTTTGATACGAGCTTTATCGCTTCAAAATGGCCAGAGAAGGTGGAGTAAAATGGGTTCAAAACACGCGTATTATGAACGAAAGAAACGAGTTATTCAATTTCGTCAAAAAGTTCGTAATCGAGAAACAGATATTCCGGATGGGATGTATACGAAATGCAATAAGTGTCATAGTATTGTCCATTCTCACGATGTTCGAGAAAATCATTATATTTGTCCACGATGTGGATATTATTTCCGCATGTATGCTGTTGACCGGATTTTAATGCTTGTTGATAATGATACATTTGCTGAAACGGATGCAATGATGCAATCAGTTAATCCACTTGATTTTCCAGATTATAAAGAGAAAATTGAAAATCTGAATGTGATTACTGGTCTGAATGATGCAGTTATTACAGGAACAGGGTGTATTGATGGAAAAAAGGCTGCGATTGCGGTTATGGATAGTCATTTTTTAATGGGAAGTATGGGGAGTGTTGTCGGTGAAAAGCTCGCCCGACTTGTTGAAAAAGCGACGGATGAAAAGTTACCATTGATTATTATTTCTGCCAGTGGTGGAGCAAGAATGCAAGAAGGGATTTTTTCTTTGATGCAGATGGCAAAAGTTTCAATGGCGCTTAAACGGTATGAAGCAGTGAAAAGACCATATATCAGTATTTTGACTGATCCGACAACAGGTGGTGTTATGGCGTCTTTTGCAATGCTTGGTGATTACATTTTTGCAGAACCCAAAGCATTACTTGGATTTGCTGGGAAACGTGTAATTGAAAATACAATTGGTCAAAAATTACCAGATGATTTTCAAAGTGCAGAAAATATGCTGAAAAATGGGTTTTTAGATGGTATTATTAAACGTGATCAAATGAAGATACAACTGTCTAAAATATTACATATGCATGAGGTGAGCGAATGAGTAGCAATGTAAATTTACAAAAAGAATTTAAAGCATGGAATAAAGTACGTGCAGCTCGTGATCCCAAAAGACCAAAAGCAAAGCAGTATATTGATGCACTTTTTACCGACTTTATTGAATTACATGGTGATCGCATGTCACATGATGACCCAACTATTTTAGCTGGAATTGGTTATCTAGATGAGCAAGCTGTTACTGTTATTGCGATTCAAAAGGGTGATACGATGGAAGAGAATATTACCTATCATTTTGGTATGCCTCTTCCATCAGGTTATCGTAAAGCACTTCGTCACATGCAATTAGCAAGTCGCTTTAATCGACCTATCATTTTAATTGTCGATACACCGGGTGCGTATCCTGGACTTGAAGCAGAAACACAATCTCAAGGAGAAGCAATTGCACGTAATCTGTTTGAGATGACAGCGCTTGAAGTTCCAACAATATCGATTATTACAGGAGAAGGTGGAAGTGGTGGTGCACTTGCACTCGCAGTAAGCGACCATGTTGCGATGTTAGAAAACGCAATTTATTCAATTTTATCACCCGAGGGCTTTGCTACGATTTTATGGAAAGATGCCTCACGTGCACAAGAAGCTTCGAGTCGTGTTAAGATGACAGCACAAGAATTATACGAACTTGGTATTATTGACGGTGTGATTGATGAACCTAAAAAAGGTATTGCCAATGATTTTGAAATGTTTAGTGCACAGCTGAAATTATATATTACACGTCAATTAAAAATATTAACAGAGCAATCAACTACAGAGCGAATTGAAACACGATATCAGAAATTCCGTTCATTTGGACATGTAGGAGGTGAGTAAATGCCAAGAAGTGTAACAGATAATGTTATCGATCACTTTTTAGAGGTGAGTAGTAAAATATACGCTCAAGAGCGCGTTATGCTTGATGAAAATGGCTTTACTGATTTAACTTTAAACGAAGTTCGAATCATTGCTCAAATTAAGCGACTGAATAAACCGACAATGGGGCAAATTGCAGGAAAACTTTCGTTGAGTTTAGGAACATTGACAACAGCAGTTATTAAAATTGAACAAAAAGGATATCTTAATCGAGAACAAAGTAAAAAAGATAAGCGAGTATATATACCTAAATTGACGAAAAAAGGTCATTTAGCAGCAGATCGATATAATGCGTTTTTTAATGATTTAATTTTAGCGTGCAACACAATATTTAAACGTGATGAAATGCATGTTATGAAACGCTGGCTTGATTTTTTATACCAATACGAAACAAAGAAAAAAGGTGAGTCAGATGAAAAATAATTTAGAGGTAGCTGGCTTTGGCTATTGTCTTGAGGGTCAGACGGTACTGAATGATGCATTTGCAACGTTTTTAGATACGAATGATGATTGGATTGTTCAACGAACAGGAATCAGGCAACGTATTATCAGTGAAAAAAGTGCGGCTGAACTTGGTAGTATCGCATTGCGAAACGCACTTGAAAAAGCAAATCTTCAAGGTGATGATCTTGATTTGATTGTAGTTGCAACATATGCAACAGAAGATATTATGCCAAATACTGCGAGTACGATTAAGCGTCTACTCGAAATTGAATCATCGGCACCAGCATTTGATATCAATGTTGCATGCAGCGGTTTTGTCTATGCACTCGAGGTGGCTCGAACTTTTGGTTTAGCTCAAGGGTGTAAACATATAGCTGTCATTGGAACTGAGCGTCAATCACAATATTTGAATTTTGAAGATAGAACGACATCGATTTTATTCGGTGATGGTGCTGGAGCACTTGTACTTTCTGCTTCTGAGGATAAGAAAGTACACGATGCCTATCTTGTTAATAAAATTGATAAAAATCAATCGCTAAATCTAAAAGTTCAAGAAAGAAAAACACCATTTTCGAATGATCCGGTTGATGAAACACCGTGTTATTTAGAAATGAAGGGACAAGATGTCTTTCAATTTGCAGTACGAACTGTAAAAACAGCGCTAAAAGAGGTGCTTGCTAAAAATGATATGTCTCTATCAGATATTGATTATATCGTTTTACATCAAGCTAACAGACGCATTATTCAGTTTGTCGCGAGTTCTTTGAAAATAGAGGAATCTAAATTTGTAGTGAATGTTGATGAAGTAGCAAATACTTCATCAGCGAGTATCCCAATTGCTCTTTCTCAGCATATTGATAAAGTGGGAAAAGGGTATAAATATGTACTGATTGGATTTGGTGCAGGGCTCTCAACAGGAGCGAGTATAATTGAGTATTAAAAAACTTGCAACTTCAAAGTATTTTTAGTATAATAACAGAGTTAAAAATATATTTAAAAAATAAAGGAGATATAACATGGCAACTTTTGAAAAAGTACAAGAAATTTTAGTAGATAAACTTGGTGTAGATGCATCAGATATAAAATTAGAATCATCAATTCAAGATGATCTTGGAGCAGATTCACTTTCAGTAATGGAAATCGTAATGAGCGTAGAAGAAGAGTTTGGAATTACAGTACCTGAAGAGGAACTTATGTCAATTCAAACTGTGCAAGATATCGTATCGAAAGTAGAAAATGCATAATGAATAAAATAGGATTTCTCTTTGCAGGCCAAGGTGCTCAAAAAGTAGGAATGGGTAAAGAGCTGGCTGATGCAAATCAAACAGCTCTTTCCTTTTTTCAAACAGCGCAAAATACGCTCGATTTTGATTTTAATGCGCTCATTGAAAATGGCCTTGATGGAAAGATAAATGAAACAAAATATACACAACCTGCGATTTTTACAGCGAGTAGTGCGATTTATCAAGCAACAATTGATGCAGGGATAAAGCCTGATTGTGTCGCGGGACTTTCACTTGGTGAATACACAGCGCTTTTTGCTAGCGGAAGCATATCATTTGAAGAAGGACTTAAGCTCGTGGCAAAGCGTGGAGAAATTATGTCAGAAGCAGTGCCACCAGGTATTGGTAAAATGATTGCAGTCATCGGTATTGACCGTGAACAATTAAGTAACTATATTAAAGAAAGTCGTCAAAAAGTATATCCTGCAAACTTTAACTGTCCTGGACAAATTGTTGTCGGTGGTCACAGTGAGGATGTAGATGTATTCGTCGCACTGCTAAAAGCTCAAGGAGTAAGAGCATTACCACTTAATGTATCTGGTCCATTTCATACGCCTTTATTGAAGGAAGCTGGTAATCAATTAGCACCATTTGTATCAGAAATGTCCCTCATGTCACCTGAATTGCCATTTTATACAAATGTGACAGGGGAAACTGTAATTGATGTAGAAGAGATTCGCTCAAATTTACCGAAGCAAGTATATTCTTCTGTGTATATGGAAGATATTATTCGCAATATGTACGAGTCAGGGGTTCGTACATTCGTTGAGATTGGACCAGGTAAAACGTTATCAGGTTTTGTAAAAAAAATGTACAAAGATATTGCTGTTTATGCGATTGAAGATCAAGCGACTCTTGATATTGCAAAAGCGGAAATAAAAGGAGTATAATATGGATGGATTTAAAAACCAAATCGTTGTTGTAACAGGAGCAAGCCAAGGAATTGGTTTAGCAATTGCCAAACGATTCTATGAATGTGAAGCAACAGTTATTTTCAATGTTGTAAACGAACAAGCGAAAGAACAATTTTTATCAGAAAGTAAAGATGTATTTGCAGCGGATAAACTCTTTGTTGAAGTAGCAAATGTAACTGATTTTGGAGAAACAAAAGCGATGATTGATCGCATTGTTGCTCAACACGGTCGTATTGATGTACTTGTGAACAATGCAGGAATTACACGTGATACATTGCTTATGCGAATGACCGAAGCTGATTTTGATGCAGTTATCGATGTTAACTTAAAAGGTGCGTTTAATATGGCTAAACATGTCGTACCTGTGATGGTGAAACAAAAGTACGGACGCATCATCAACATGGCATCAGTTGTCGGTTTGATGGGGAATGCAGGTCAAGTGAATTATTCAGCATCAAAAGCAGGTCTTATTGGGATGACAAAATCACTTGCGCGTGAGTATGCAAGTCGTAATATTACAGTGAATGCTGTGGCACCAGGGTTTATCGTCTCACAAATGACAGATGAATTAAGTGATGCAGTTAAAGCAAAAATGTTTGAAACGATTCCGATGAAAGCATTCGGTGAAGTTGCAGATGTAGTCTTTGCAGTTGAAATGCTTGCGGATCGTCGTGCACGTTATATTACAGGTGAAGTAATAAGCGTCAATGGCGGATTATATATGTAGGAGGAAACTATGACAAAACGTGTCGTAATTACAGGAATGGGAGCGATCACTCCACTTGGAAATAACGTAGACCAATACTGGGAAAACTTAAAAAATGGTGTAAATGGAATTAAACCGATTACACGATTCGAAGACGAAAATATGAGAACTGCTGTTGCGGCGGCAGTTGAAGATTTCAATCCAGCTGATTATGTAAAAAAAGCTGAAGTAAGTCGCTATGATTTATTTTCACATTATGCAATTGCAGCGAGCATTCAAGCGTATGCTGATGCACAACTTTCAGAAGAAGTATTAGCACCAGAACGTCTCGGTGTTATCGTAGGAACAGGAATTGGTGGTTTAACTACATGGGAAAATCAATTCCGTAAAATCTTTGTTGACAATGCGCCAAAGATGCAACCACTTTTTGTACCGATGGTTATTGCTAACATGGCAGCTGGAAATGTTGCTATTAAATTGAATGCACAAGCGTATTGTACTTCAGTTGTAACTGCATGTGCGGCAGGAAGTAATTCAATTGGAGAAGCGTTCCATTTGATTCAACTTGGCCGTGCTGATGCTGTTTTAGCTGGTGGAACAGAGGCTGGTCTTACAAATTTTGGGATTAAAGGATTTGAAGCGTTGACGGCACTTTCACTATCACAAGATCCAAATCGAGCTTCTATACCATTTGATAAAGAGCGTAATGGTTTTGTCATGGGTGAGGGAGCAGGGATGCTCATTTTAGAAGAGTATGAGCATGCAAAAGCACGTGGTGCAAAGATTTATGCTGAAATTGTCGGATATGGATCAACAAGTGATGCGTATCATATGACTTCACCAAGACCAGATGGAAAAGGTGCAAGTCGTTCAATGCAACAGGCAATTGATGAAGCAGGTATTACACCAGAAGAAATAGGTTACATCAATGCACATGGAACATCAACACCATATAATGATAAATTTGAAACACTTGCAATTAAAAATGTTTTTGGTGATTATGCATATAAAATACCTGTATCTTCAACAAAATCAATGACAGGTCATCTCCTTGGAGCGAGTGGTGCAATTGAAGCAATTGCAGCAGTAAAAACACTCCAAGATCAAATTTTACCACCGACAATTGGTTATCAAATACCTGATGAAGATTGTGATCTTGATTATGTTCCAAATCATTCACGTAAGGTGGAAGATGTAGAATATGTACTTTCAAATTCACTTGGATTTGGTGGACACAATGCAACTTTACTCTTTAAACGTTATAAAGGAGAATAAGTGATGGAATTAAATGTACAACAAATTAAAGAAATTATCCCGCATCGCTATCCATTTTTACTCGTTGATAAAATTGTTGATATGACAGAAACAACAGCGACAGGTATTAAATGTGTAACAGCAAATGAGGAATTTTTCAATGGTCATTTTCCTGATTACCCTGTTATGCCAGGTGTATTAATCGTTGAGGCACTTGCGCAAGTTGGAGCGGTTTGTCTTTTATCAAAAGAAGAATATAAAGGAAAAATTGCGTTCTTCGCTGGAATTGATAAACTTCGTTTCCGCAAGCAAGTTGTTCCAGGAGATGTATTGACATTAACTGTTGAATTAACGAAAATCAAAGGACCAATTGGTATGGGGAAAGCAACGGCAACTGTTGATGGAAAAGTTGCTGCAAGCGGAGAAATCATGTTTGCAATTCAATAAAGGCACTTCATATGAAGTGCTTTTTTTATAGGAAATAAAGTGAAGAGCAGTGAAGTACACTTTAGATAATTTTGAAAATATGCTATACTATATATAATAATGACAATAGATATTGAAGGAGTTTAACGATGACAAAAATTGTATTCACCGGTGGTGGAACAGCTGGCCATGTAACATTAAATAAAATTCTTATTCCATTTTTTCATAAAGAGGGGTATGAAATACATTATATTGGTTCAAATGGAATTGAGAAGGATATTATTTCTCAAATTGATTATGTAACATACCATACTGTATCAACAGGAAAACTTCGTCGCTATATCGATAAGGAAAATTTAATTGATATTTCACGCGTGATTAAAGGAACATTTCAATCATATAAAATATTAAGGAAAATTGATGCCGATGTCATCTTTTCAAAAGGTGGTTTTGTGAGTGTGCCAGTTGTGGTCGGAGCAGGACTTAATCATATGCCAGTTTACATTCATGAATCGGATATTACAATGGGTCTGGCAAATAAAATTGCAAGTCGATTTGCTACAAAAGTTTGGAGTACATTTTCACTCGAACATCCAAAGTCAGAACGAATTGGAGCGATTTTAGATGTGAATCAAGAGGGAAATCTCAATGTGAAGCCAGAATCATTTGACCCGCATTTACCGACACTTCTCTTTATTGGTGGAAGCCAAGGGGCCAAAGTTTTAAATGAATTTGTATATCAAAATAAAAATGACTTGACAACCAAGTACAATATTTTCCTTGTTGCAGGTCAAGGAGAGACTGTTTTAGAGAAAAATTTCTGTGCAGTTCCATATATACATGAAAATCTCTTTGCGTATTATAATATGGCAGATTTTGTTATTACACGTGGTGGTGCAAACAGCTTGTTTGAATTATTATCGCTCCAAAAAAAGATGATTATTGTACCGCTTGGTTTAAGTGCAAGTCGCGGAGATCAAATTGCGAATGCGAATTATTTTGCTGAAAATGGCTATGGAACTGTCATTCAAGAAGAAGATTTTACGCTTCCAACACTTGAAGCTATTTTACTCCAGCCAAACCAGTATTTTAATGATGAAAAGATAAAACAAGGTGCTGAAACAGAAATAATGAGTGCCAAAGATTTTTATATTATGTTCATGGATGAAATTGAAAAAAGTGAAGACAAAATATTGATATAAGAAGTATGATAAGTACTTCTTTTTTATTGGTATATGTTAGCGCTGTATTTGCGTTATTGTGGTGATATCGTTATAATAAAATGAGTGAGGAGCGATCAAAATGAAAATAATGATTATTGAAGATGATACTGCACTTGCAAATGAAGTAGAGCAAGCACTGACGAAGTGGCAATATGAAGTAAGTGTTATTAAAGATTTTAAAACGATTATGAAACAATTTGTTCAAGTGAATCCACAGCTTGTATTGATTGATATTACGCTTCCGGAATATGATGGTTTTTATTGGTGTGAGCAAATACGTAAAGTATCACATGTTCCAATTATCTTTTTTTCATCACGTTCAGATTACATGACACAAATCATGGCATTGAAATTGGGTGGTGATGATTTTGTCGAAAAACCATTTCAAATGGAGTTTTTAGCATCGAAAATCGAAGTTTTGATTCGACGAACATATGGATATAATCAAGAACAGACATTGTTGTTTGCACATGATTATTTTGTTTTTGATCCGCTTGCCAACCATATTACAACTGATTCAAAAGAAATTATCACTCTTTCAAGAACAGAGACAGTGCTACTTAAAATACTCTTTGAAAATAGAGGGAAATTTGTCAGCCGTGGAAAATTGATTCGTGATTTATGGCAAGATGAGCAGTTCATTGATGAAAATACACTCAGTGTGAATATGAATCGCTTAAGAAAAAAGATGGAGACGCTTAATCCAGATTATACATTTATCGAAACTAAAAGAGGGGTAGGATATAGTTTGACATGATAAAGATGTTTAGATATACACCAGCATATTTTCATCGTTTATTCGCGAGTGCTTTTGTAGTTACTGAAATATGTTTTATTTTGATTTATTATATAGGGAGTTATTTGATACCTTCATATGAAGAATATATTTTATACAGTACTATTTCTTCCATCGCATTTATCGTGTTGTATGGGAGTGTCATCTACTATTTTTATTGTCAGCATCGTGTCAGCGAGATGGAATTATTTAAAACAATCAAGCAAAATAATGTTGAATATTATTTTCCATATGACAATAGTCCTAATCGGGTATATTTAAGTGATGTTACAATTCAGGGATATAATGAAATGGCCAATCATTTCATGCGATTGATGAATGAAGAGCGTAATCGCCTCGATACAACAATTTCTTATATTCATGATATGAAACTGCCTTTGACAACACTGGCACTGATTTTAGAAAAAATCGAGCCACAAATTGAATATAATGATTACTTGACTGCACAAGCATCAATTGAACGTTGTAACAAATATATTAATGAGCAATTATATATGAGCCAATTAACTGATTTACCAACGAATTTGTATTTTGAAAAAGTTGATTTAGATGATGTATGGCACGAGGTAATTAAAGAACTTCAAGCATCGATCATGATAAAAAAGTTAAGTATTAAAAAAGAGGGTTCAACTCAAATGGTGAGAAGTGATCGCCGAATGTTGCAGTTTATATGCATGCAGCTGTTACAAAATGCAATTCAATATACGGGAGAAGGTGGTAATATTTCAATTGTTGTTGAAGAAAATCGCTGTGTAATCACTGATAATGGTGTTGGCATACCAGATTATGAATTGCCCCTTATTTTTAAACGAGGGTATACAGGGAAAGTATATCGCACGCGAAAGCAATCAGGTATGGGCTTATATCTTGTAAAAAGACTGACGGAAGTTCTTGATATTGAGATTAATGTTGAGAGTGAAGAACACGATGGTACGACGTTTTCCCTTCAATTTGAAAAATAAAACGGCTATCTTACAGAAGTGTAAGATACAGCCGTTTTTTGTTAGATAGAATCCAATTTTCATCTGAATTGATGTGCTAAAATGATAAGTGAAATCAATATAAAAGGAGTGTGTGATTATGAATGAAGTCATATCAGCAAAAAACATATCAAAAATTTATGGATCAAAAAATAGCTCGCAAGTAAGAGCGCTCAATGATATTTCACTATCTGTATGCGAAGGTGAATTTGTTGCTGTTATGGGTCCCTCAGGAAGTGGAAAGACAACACTGTTTAATATTTTATCTACAATTGATAAATTAACACATGGACAACTTGTCCTGTCTGGAACAAATGTAACAAATATGAAAACGAAAGAATTAACAACGTATCGAAAAGATAACCTTGGTTTTATTTTTCAAGAATATTATTTGATTGATACACTGACTGTGAAAGAAAATATTGAATTACCACTTGTTTTATCGAAAACGCCTTTGAAAATGATGAAACAAAAAGTTGATTATTATTTGAAGTTGCTTAAAATTGAACAGCAGAAAGATAAATTTCCAGTCGAACTTTCAGGAGGACAAAAGCAACGTGTAGCGATTGCAAGATCACTTGTTGCGAGTCCCAAAGTTATTTTCGCAGATGAGCCAACAGGGGCACTTGATTCAAAAAATGCGATGAGTTTATTACAAGAATTTCAAAAAATTAACACGGAAGAAAAAGTAACGATATTAGCAGTGACACATGACCCGTTAGTTGCAGCATACGCCAAACGTTTTATCATGCTTCGCGATGGTGAGATATATAGTGAAATTTTACGTGGAAGTAAAACACAACGCGAATTTTATGATGAAATTGTAGCAATTTCAACTGAGATTGGTGGTGGAACGCATGTTGGTTAAACTTGGACTCAGGCAATCAAAACGTCAGTTGAAGGCAAACATTTTTCATCTGATTACATTAACTATAATTTTTATGATTACATTTATCTTAGCAACATATACATTTGATAAAGATTTAACAGCGAATTTAACAAGTTCCATCTCATCTAATTGGTTGGAGAGAATAGGTGGAATGGGGAGCATTTTTAAAAGTTTTTTAATTGTAACAATTATTGTTAATCTCTTTTTCTTAACATATATTTTCCGCATAAGGTTACGACAAAATGCTAAAATGTACGCACTTTATCGACTTCTTGGAATGGGGAATCGAGATCTTTTCATTTTATATCTTTTTGAAATGATTACATTTACACTCGTTGCTGTAATTATTGGTGGATTATTTGGGGTTGCAGTTATTCGTGTATGTAAAATTATTTTATTATCTCTTGGGAATTTCTTTGAAACAAAAGTTGAATTTACATTTTCACCATTAAGTTATTTTGTTTCAGTTGTAATTTATTTTCTTGAAATGATAATTGCAATGCTTTTTTCATTTGTTGTAATTATTCGAACAGATATTATTTTACTTTTCAAACGCGATCAACTTGTTCAAAAAATTTCAAAAGCAACACCATTTTACATTGCTATATCAGTTGTTCTCTTTTGTTTATTACCGCATTTTGCGAAAATCGGTGATGATCTGTCAAGTTTTCTTACAAATTTTTGTATTTCGCTTTGCATCAGTGCTGTAGCAATGTTTTTTTTATACAAGAGTGGGATTACATCGTTGTTTGCTTTACGTCGTTTCTTTGGCTTAAATAAACGTCATGGGAGTGAATTTATAACAGGACGATTTTTCTTTTCGCAATTAAATAAGTCGGCGATGATGATGACAATTGTATCGATCTTTTTAACCGGAATCTTTCTTTTTACATTTATTAGTCAAATGTTCACTAGTTCAGAGACATTAGCAAAGACGACAACTAATGATTTTTCAATGCTTGATGCGCGAAATGATGATGTTAGAGAAGTTGAAAAGTATTTACAGAATTCAAAATTAGAATATTATGAAACTGATTTTGAGTATCTTCACATTGTAACAAATCCAAATAATAAGGTCCATTTTAACGCAACAGATATCCAAAATATGATTCAAAAGACAAGAAGTGATGAAAAAGCGATGAATCAAACGGTACAAACTAAGCAATCATTTGAAATAACAGAATACGAAAATTCATTTATTATTTCTGAGCAGATGTATGAACAACAAATCGCACAATTAAAAAAAGCGAATAGGAATACATATCAATCAATTGAGAAACTATACAATGTACAAGATAAAACAAAAGTACGACAAATTTCAGGTGGGACGCAATCCAATATCGCGCTTTTACCAAATACAGAGGTTGCAGCTGTACATAATATATCTGCTGTAGATTTCAAAACTGCTTTGAGTGTTCGCTTTTTTGATCATCCGATCATTGGTCCAAAAGGAAGTATGTTAACACTTGCACTTGATAGTGCAACATTTGTTGTTTCAAACACTGAATACGAACACCTCAAAGATTTTGGTTTAATGAGAAAGATGAAAGTGTTCAACACCCCATCAATGACAGTGAATCAATTTAAGAAACTCTATGAAGAGACACCTCTTCATAATTATGAAATGGATACTACAGCAGGGAAAATGTCGGTTCAATCTGTCCATGTCGAAATTGAATCACCGATTATGTTTTGCTTGGTGGTACTCTTTTTCCAAGTGCTCTTTTACATTGTGATT
Organism: Culicoidibacterales bacterium; assembly: GCA_051649665.1. Taxonomy (GTDB): domain Bacteria; phylum Bacillota_I; class Bacilli_A; order Culicoidibacterales; family JBOFHN01; genus JBOFHN01. The sequence continues at coordinate 8,971 of JBOFHN010000048.1, read as the reverse complement.
TTGATTGTATATCGTTTATCTGAAATGATGGAAAAACAGCGCAAAATATTTGAAACATTGCACATTGTTGGTGCGAGTGATACGACGATTATTGGTTCAATTGCGATACAGACAGGTATTACGATGCTCTTTCCAATTATCGTAAGTTTCTATGTTTCATGGATAGCAGTATCGGGTGTGTTCAACCAATTTTATACATCAAATGAGATATTTACAAATGTATCTAAATATTTACCACATGTATCAATCGCATTTTTAGCAATTACAATTATATTTGTATGTTATCAATCTGCTGGTATTAGACGCCAATTTAAATCGTAGTAGAGAAGCACTGATTTTATCAGTGTTTCTTTATTTCAAACAGAAAAAGAAGATAATAAACAATAAAATATTTTATTGTTTATTATTGAAAAGTATTGAATTTTATATTTTACCGAAGTATAATGAAAGAGAAATTTTTTTCTAACCACTAGAAAACGTTTCCACAATAAACTAAGGAGAATTATATGAAGAAAGTAACAAAAATATTATTAGGAATGGTGTGTGTATTATCGATGATGTGCGTATCGAATATTTCAGCACCATCTGTTGCATATGCAACAGATGCAAAAAATCCAAATTTTGGTCCAAATGTTATTACATTTGATTCAACATCAACAAATGTACAAACAACAATGGATAATATTTTTTCCAAACAGTACATGAATCAATTTGGTAATGAGCGTTATGCAATTTTATTTAAACCGGGAAGTTATAATGTCAATACTAATCTCGGATATTATACAACAGTATCAGGGCTTGGTAAAAATCCAGATGATGTATCTATTACAGGTGGAATTGGTGCAATCAACCAAACAGATGGGTCAGGTGGATTAAATAATTTCTGGCGAAGTATGGAAAATTTTACTATCAATCCAACAAATCAAGGTCAAAAAAATTTCTGGGGTGTATCGCAAGCTTCACCGATGCGTCGTCTGCATATTAAGGGTGATCTTGTATTAAGTGATCCATCGTGGAATGGTTTTGTCAGTGGTGGTTTTATCGCAGATAGCAAAATTGATGGGACGCTTTTCAATATTTCGCAGCAACAATGGCTGACACGTAATAGTCACATTAGCAGTAATTCAAATGGTGTTTGGAATCAAGTTTTTTCGGGTGTTATAGGAGCTCCAGTGGAAAATTTCCCACCAAGTGCAGCCAATCCTAATCCTTATACAGTCCTTCCCAAAACACCGGAATCAAAAGAAAAACCATATATGTATATTGATGAGAATGGTATATATAATATTTTTGTTCCAAGTGTCCGTCATAATAGTTTAGGAACGACATGGGATGGGAAGAAAGAAAGTGGAACAGCAATCTCACTTGATCAATTTTATATAGCCAAACCAACGGATACTGCAGCAAGGATTAATCATGCATTGTCCTCAGGATTGAATTTGATTTTCACACCTGGAATCTATAACATTGATCAAACTATTAATATTACTCGTAACGATACGGTTGTTTATGGAATGGGGATGGCAACACTACGTGCTGTTAACGGTGTTATTCCTATGAAAACAGCAGATGTAAGTGGCGCGAGTATTTCTGGACTTATGTTTGAAGCCGGAAGTGAAAGTTCACCGACACTGCTTCAAATTGGCGATACACAGGGTACTGCAACAAATGATACACCGAATACAACACACGACGTTTTCTTCCGTATCGGTGGCGCACAACTTGGGAAAGTAAAAGATGCTTTTGTTGTGAATAGCGCATATACACTAATGGATAATTCATGGGTGTGGCGTGCTGATCATGGTGATCAAGTTGGATGGACTGTAAATACAGGTGACACAGGTGTTGTTGTAAATGGTGATTATGTTCAGGCCACTGGATTTTTCGTTGAACATTTTCAAAAATATCAAGTTATCTGGAATGGAGAATATGGAAAAACAATTATGTTTCAAAATGAAATACCGTATGATGTTCCGAATCAAACTTCATGGATGCATGATGGTATTAAAGGATATGCAGCGTATAAAGTATCCGACACAGTAAAAAATCATGAAGGTTGGGGACTTGGAAGTTATAGTTTCTTTAGTGACAATCATGATGTGAAACTTGCACATTCATTTGAAGTTCCGCGTGTACCAAACGTTAATTTGCATCACTTGCTTTCAGTTTCACTTCAGAATTTTGGTGAAATTGAACATATTGCAAATGACCTTGGAGAATCTACAACAATAAATGTACAGCCAGGAGCGACATCAAAATACTTAGCTGAATATCCTATATTTTCAAAAGGAATTCATGTTGATACAGTTGATGCAAAAAATCCAACGATGTGTATTGCGGGAGTCACGTATGAAATTAAAGATATAAATGGAAAAATTATAGACACGGTGACGTCAACAAACGTAGGACTAGTTACAACAAAAGATTTACGATATGGAACGTATACTGTAACACAAAATTCAGTTCCAAAACCGTATAAAATTGATGCCACAATTCAGACGATTGTGATTGATGAAAAGACACCGACAGGAGTTGTAGTTCCATTTAAATTACTGTTATCTGATGGAACATTAACAGTATATGCTCTTGATGGATTAACACAAGACAAAGGACAGTCATTATCAGGTGCAGTGTTTGAAGTATACGATGAAAATAATAAACTCATTGACACAAAGGAAACCCATTCACCAGCTATCTTTACATTAACTCCCGGAAAATACACACTGAAAGAAAAGACAGCTCCACAAGGGTATCAACTTTCAACAAAAGTGTATTCAGTTGTTGTTGAGCCAAACAATAATGTAGAAGTGATTGCTGATCATGCAAAAATTGTGGAACCAGTGAAACCGATTGAACCTTTAAAACCAACTCAGCCTGAGAAACAAGATACAGAGAAATCTGTACTCTTAGATAATAAAGTAGTAATAGGTGAACGTTTACCGGATACAGGAAGTAAATTTAAAATATTATCATTTGTTTATGCAACAGCCGGTGTATCAAGTGTGATATTATTGTTACGTAGAATTTTTATAAAGATAAGAGCATATAAATAAAGAGGACAATATTTCTTGAAGAGTCACTTACAATTTGTAAGTGACTTTTTTAATCTACGTACAAATATCTATTCAAATGAAAAAGAGAATGAATTACACTTAATGTGACATAAAATGAAATGAGGATTGAAATATGGAAATAAAAGTAAATTTAATTGGGAATTCAACAATAACAGTGATGATTGATGACGTGGTGAAATTTGGTATGGATCCAGCGCTGGATGTAAAGGGAAGTAGTCTAGGGTTTGGAATTTATCGAAAAAAGAATCCGGTATATAATGCTGATACATTTCGCAATGTAGATTTTTGGCTCTTAACACACGCCCATTTAGATCATATTGATATACCAGGTGTTGCGGTTGTGCAACAAAATATACCAATTATTGCAGCACCAAGCTGTGGGAAAACACTTAAAAAATTGAAGGTTCAAAATAAAGTTGAATATATTGATTGGAATGAGGAAGCGAGTTTTGAAAAAGACGGATATTATTTTACAATACGAGCTATTCCTGCATATCACGGATATGGGAAATTAGTAGTTAAACTTATGACACGTGTAAATGGTTATCTTATCACCATTCAAAAGGGTGGAGATAAAAAAATAATATATGTAACAAGTGATACAATATATAATAGAAAAGTAGAATCTGCACTTTCTGGCGTAAAGGCTGATATTCTTATTGCAAATCTCGGCGAAGCCAAAGCACCATTACCAGTTACGAGAAAACCGATTACAATGGATGTACATTCTTTACAAAGATTTGAGCAACTTGTAAAAGCAAGATATGTAGTTCCACTCCATATTGATGATTATTCACATTTTAAAACAAAACAAGCAGATGTTCAAAAACACTATGAATTACTTGAAGAGGGAACAGAGAAAGTATTTACCGTATAGTGTGTTTCTGTAAATGCTATTATGAATATGCTACAATACGTGAGAGGTGTTGTGAACATGGATGAAATAAATAAAAAAATTGTTGAGTATCTTCAAGAAAATGGACGAGCGAGTTGGCAAGAAATTGGCCGCGACATTCATCTGACAGGACAAGCGGTTGCAGCACGTGTACAGAAAATGGTGGATGACGGTATAATCGAGCGTTTCACGATTACACAAGAAAAACAAAATAAATACTTCATTACTGTATATATGCAAAATTCAAACTTTGAAGCATTTGAAAGATTCTTAAATGAATCTTCATTTATTATAGAAGCGCACAAAGTGACGGGAGACGGTTGCTATCAACTAACAGGAATGTCCGAAAATAACGAAGATTTAGACTTTTTCTTGGAAAAATTGCTCCACTTTGGACGATATAAAGTACTATCAAAACTTCGCAAAGTAAAATAAATACTAGAAAATGAAATCGATATTTGTTATAATGTAGATGATATTATTTTAGGAGGCAATTATATGGCATTAGTATCTATGACGGAAATGTTAAATAAAGCGAAAGCTGAAAAATATGCAGTAGGACAATTTAACATTAATAACCTTGAATGGACAAGAGCAATTTTAGAAACAGCACAAGAAAATAATTCACCAGTAATTCTTGGTGTATCTGAAGGTGCAGCAAAATACATGGGTGGTTTCGATACAGTAGTTGGAATGACAAAAGGACTTATTAAAGGACTTAACATTACAGTACCAGTAGCACTTCACCTTGATCATGGTTCAAGCTTTGATTCATGTAAAGCAGCACTTGATGCAGGATTCTCATCAGTAATGATCGATGGTTCACATCATTCAATCGATGAAAACGTTGCGATGTCAAAACAAGTAGTTGATTATGCACATGCAATGGGAGCATCTGTTGAGGCAGAAGTTGGAACTGTTGGTGGAGAAGAAGATGGTGTAATCGGTGGAATTCAATATGCTGATCCAGCTGAATGTCTTCGCGTTGTAAAAGAAGCAGGGATTGATGCACTTGCAGCAGCTCTTGGTTCAGTACACGGACCATACAAAGGTGAGCCAGTACTTGGATTTGATGAAATGAAAGAAATTTCAGAATTAACAGGAGCACCACTTGTGCTTCATGGTGGTTCAGGAATTCCAGAACATCAAATTAAAAAAGCAATTGAACTTGGACATGCAAAAATCAACGTGAATACAGAATGCCAAATGGTATTTACAGAAGCGACGAAAAAATTCTTCGCTGAAGGAAATACAGCATACGATCCACGTAAAGTTCTTGCACCAGGTGTTTCAGCAATTAAAGCTGCAGTAGCAGAAAAAATGGCTGAATTCGGTTCAATCAATAAAGCGTAAATGACTTAAATCATCAGTTTAAACTGATGATTTTTTATGTGTAAATGTGATAAGGAGAAATAGCCGTGCGACAAATTTCAAAATCAGAACTAGGAATTGCTTTAAGTTTTATAATGTATAGTATTGCAACAAGTTTGAAATTAACGTTTGGTTTTTTATTTCAATCAGCAGCGTTACTTGCGGATGGACTGAATAGTTTGAGTGATGTGATTGCAACAATTATTATTTTTATCGGTGTTCGTGTTGCTAAAAAACCAGATGATGCCAATCATCATTACGGACATCAACGTTATGAGCAGATTGCATCAATCATAGCAGTTGTTGTGATGATGTTTGCAGGATTTGAAGCAATTCGCCAAGGGTTTTTTAAAATGCTCAATCCGGCAGTCGTTGACATGAATATCATTGGTGTATTTGTGTCTATTATTGCTGCATGTGTAGTGATGGTTTCAGGACTTGCTAATTGGAGTATATATAAAAAAACAAAAGCAATGGCGAATAAAGTGATTTTTTATGATAATCTTGGTGATGCTCTTGTCTCATTGCTAACCGCAGTTGCCCTTTTGTTTGTCGTATTTCACTTTTATTTTGCCGATGGTATTGCCTCAGTGTTAATCGGATTTGTGATTATAAAATCTTCGTATGGGTTGCTACTTGAAGCGGCGCATCAACTATCTGATGGTTTTGACGAACAAGTGGCGAAGAAATATACTGAACTTGTTTCTAGCGTTGAAGGTGTTCTTTCGGTAACACAACTTCGAGGTCGCATTCATGGTATTCATCATTATATCGAATTGACAATTGAAGTAGATGAGTTGTTATCACTTGTAGACGCCCATTTGATAGCTGAACGTGTTGAGAGGTGCTTACTTGAAGAAACAGATACAGCTGAAGTAATTGTTCATTATGAACCAATGGGAAGTTATGAGAAAACTGGGAATTTTAATGAAATTGAGAGAGGAATTATGAATTGAGAAAAGGAATTTATCGTTTTTATATTATTACAATGCTAATTATCACTTGTACTGGTTGTACAAGTAAATGGAATGAAAATACATATTATCCTAATAAAGATCTTGTCCAAGGATTTATTCAACTGAATCAATACTTACTTGAACATTCACAAGTGATAAAAGGAGATGTTGTCATATCGGCAATTGGAAAAGGAAATTATGAAGGATCAGGACTACAAATTGCTTTGCGCAGCACAAATGAAAAAAACAGTGTGAGTTTGAGTGGAAATGTTTCATCTCAAACCGCTTTTTATATTTTAGATTCACTTGCCTCAACCCAATTGAAAAAGAGTGGCATTAAAATTGATTTAGCATCGGTGAGTAGAGAATATCAAATTGGTGAAACAGGGAATCTATCATCACAGTTTCTTATGTTGGATGAAGATATTTTGACACCATTTTTTAAGACAAATGCCCTTTATTTTGAGACTGAGTCAAATAAGGTGGCTTTTGCACAAGGATTATCAAAGCGTATTATTTCATCTGATACAGAAGTATACAGAGATAAAGGTGTTTTTTCGGTTTATGTACTAGAACTTCAGACAGATAGTTTATCGTATATATTACCATTCGATGTTCCAAGTAAGGGACCGAAAAGCCATGTTCGAATTACTCAAAATCAAGAGACAAAGCAAATTACCCATATTGATATCATCGTATATAAAGATAAAATAGCGAATCAAGATCAGTCGTTGTCTTTTGATATAGATGTTTCATTACAATTTAATGTAGAGATGGGGGGACAAAAGCATGAGTAAATTGAAACAACTATGGAAGTACCAATTGTACTTAAATGTTGTCTTTATCGTTTTTGTTATTATGATGCTTTTTCTAAACCAAATATTTGTTAAAGATGATTTGATTTTAGTTGCGAAGCATTCGTATGTTTTTACTTTTCTTGTAGCGAATAGTCAGAAAACATTTGACGATGTTACACCACTGTTACTGAAACTGCTGTTATTTAAAGATATTATCTTCGTCTTTATCATTGGCGTCCTGCTATCCATATATACATGTCTATATCGCTCAATTGTGAAGCATATATATGGTTATGTGAAATTCTTTTTCATTTCCATCTTTCTTTTAACTATGTATACAGTTGTCATTTTTAATTCATATCTCCTAGTACAAATTGGTTTGTGGAATGCATGGAGCATTTTTGCAAGTGTTGTGTTGTGTATTTTGCTAATTGGAATGAGTGCAGTACACTTCATGTTCTTTAATCAATATCGCTATTATCGAAAAGAAAGTAACTTGCCGATATGGAGTCGTCAATCACTACTAAATTTATCATTTAAAATGATAAAAAACACAACGATTATCGTTGTCGTAGTATTTACTATTTTAGCACTATGTATCATTGTAGGCTCAAAGGTGAGTATCTATTTAATTCACAAGTTGTCACTTGAAAACTATTTTGATTCATTATACAAATTTGATGCGATGCAACTTTTTAAAAATATACCGCCAATTATGCAGAGGATGATTTTAGACATTAAGATGGGTGATTGGTTTTACAATGTACAAAGTGGAGTTGTCATTATTGATGTTCATTCTATTGATACACGAATGCAAACGAAACTTGCAAGTATAGTAAACGAACAAGCAACTATCTTTCTTGTAATGATAGTTAAAGAAACTATATTTTGTGCGTTTATTAATACGATGAACATACTGTATAAAAGAGCCCGTTTTACAAATAATTATTATGTATATGGTATGGTAATTTGTGTAATGATGAAATTAATATTTGTTCAGAATAACTTTTTTTTATTTCGCATATATGATATACTTTTTGCGATTGCTGTTTTCATGTATATAGTGGATGTGATCGATAATAAATTTTATGCAGGAAATGTGACTCAACAATTTGTGAATGTCAAAAGAATATATTTAAATTCTGTTATAGAAGCAAGAACTTTAGGAGTGCATTCATTGAAAATGAAATCTCGTCTCAAAGATATGAGGTTAAAGTCGAAGATTACCGTTCATAAGCAAAGACCAGCAGTTATGGTGAAAAAGCACAATCGTAAAAAAATAAAACGACAATCAATTCAAGTCCGACAGCGGCAAAAAAGAGGTAAGCGAAGATGAAATATTTTTTAAACATTATGACTGGGATATTACTCACACTTTTTGGGTTGTATCTTTGGTTTAACACCGATGCAACAATTCAATTTTTTTCTATTTACTTCGGTATGTTTTTCGTACTTTTTGCGATTTTAGGATATTTTTTCACAAAATATTTGGGAATTGCTCCACCGTATGGACAATTAATATTATCGAGTGTTGTTGGAATTGTCTTTTTATTTTTACCGATGTTATCGTATGCAGTGATAACTTGGATTTTTATTTTTATGTTTAGTCTTTTTGCACTATTGAATATTATCCATGTGTTTAAAAATGAACAAACAGGTATTTTGAAGCATGTACTTCAAATTATCATAGCGGTTATTTTTATTGTCTATGCGATAGTTATGCTGTGCAATCCGACTTTTGGTGGTCAAACTTTGACGAAAATCACTGCATTTTTTGTCATGATGAATGGAGTATCATACTTTTTTCCAGCAAATTATTTATTAAATACGAAAGAATAATAGAGGTGTATCAAATGAAAAAAAGACTTATGGCATTAT
>JBOFHN010000047.1:0-3585 GCA_051649665.1 Culicoidibacterales bacterium | reverse complement strand
AGAGTGAAGATGGACTTGTAAAAACATTAAAAGCCATTCATTCGCAAGGGAAGGCTTTTAAAGTGATAGGAAAAGGATCAAATTTATTACCGTCTGATGATATATATAATGGTGTCATTATATATTGTGATAAAGGATTAGATTATCTAGAAATCAATTCAGATACAGGTGTTGTCCGAGTTGGTGCAGGTTATTCACTTATCAAGTTGGCTATTGATGTTGCAAAGAAGGGACTTACAGGATTTGAATTTGCAAGTGGAATTCCGGGTAATATTGGCGGAGCAGTATTTATGAATGCTGGAATTAAGCAAAATGAAATGAAGGATTGTATAAGCCGTGTGAAGATTGTGCGTGGAAGTGGAGATGTCATGTGGCTTGATAATCGTGAAATGGAATTCGGTTATCGGAAATCAATACTCCAAGAACATCGTGATTGGATTTGTACAGAAGTGGAAATCCAATTACAACAAGGTGATAAGGAAGAAATTACAAAACAGATTCAACATTTACGAGAAATCAGACAAAAAGGTCAGCCACTAAGTTTACCGAATTGTGGAAGCGTCTTTAGAAATCCATTACCACACTATGCTGGACAATTGATAGAAGATGTTGGTTTGAAAGGTTTTTCTATTGGTGGAGCGAAAGTGTCTGATGTACATGCAAATTTCATTGTCAATACAGGTGATGCGACTGCCGAAAATGTAATGCATCTCATTGAACACATCCGCAGTGTTGTATTTGAAAAACATGGAGTACATCTCCATTTAGAAGTTGAAACATTCAATTGGTAAAACGTAAGGAAGGTGGAGTAATGAAGAAAAAACCACGCCGTTGGACAAAAGTTACAATATACTTTTTATTATTTTCTTTTTTCACATCGCTGATTGTGTATACAACAGTGTGGATGAAATACGACCAACCTTTAACTTATATGCTCTCAGGATCTTATCAAAATATATCGGAACTGAGAATTTTAACAGAAATCACAAATGAAACACAAAATCAAGGGTATTTATTTTTAAATCCTCAAAAAGTAGAACAGCGTTTGAATAAAACTCAGTTTTTCAAAACTGTTCATGTAAGGAAAAATGAATATCGTGTTATCGATATTTTTGTCGAAGAAAAAAACATTGTGATGAAGCAACTGGGACAAGGAAATACAATTCTATTCGATGAAAAGGGTCAATCATTTTCAACTGATATTCCTACGAATGTACCAGTCATTGATTCAATGATAAAAAGCGAAGATATAAGTACAATTGCTGATTCACTCGGTGCACAATCACGAGTATTGTTACAACAACTTTCTGAAATTACATATTCGTATGTTGGCGAAGCGAGAACTGAGATTAAAATTATAACAGTGCAAGGTGATATTATCTTTGTAAAATTGAATGATTTAAAAAAGAAATTACCACTTTTTTTGGAAATTGACACAATAATGAATCAAAAAAACATAATGAAATGTGAATATCATTTTGAGTATAACAATGGAAGTGTTGTTGTTAATGAAATGAAATGAAAAAAAATGAATAATTGTTGCAACTTTTAAGAAATAGTGTATAATATAATAGAATATATGTGGTTTATATTTTTAAACTATATTTAAAGATAAACATAGAATGTGAGGAGGTTGTTTGTGAATTTCTCAGGAAGAAAAATCTACACAGCCATCGATATTGGTAGTGATAGTGTCAAAATTGTAACAAGTGAGTATATGAATACTAAACAGAATATTCTCTGTGCTTACACGTTGCCATCAAAAGGAATCCAAAATGGTGTGATTTCAAATCCAACACTTGTAACAACTGTTATACGTCAATTACTTGATAAAACGCAGAAGTTTTTGGGAATGCCGATTCGTGAAGTAATCGTTTCAATACCATCTGTCTATAATCGGTTAACAACAATCGATAATCGTGAAGTATATAGTGAAGAGACAAAGATTACAGGAGAAAAGATAGATCAACTCCTTGAAAAGACAGTGAAAATGGTTCGTTTGCCAAATGAAATAGCAGTTAATTTCATTCCATTTCATTTTGCAATTGATGGTGGTTTTAGAACCGATAACCCACGTGAATATAAAGGGAAAAACATGTCGGTTACAGGGATGGTAGTCACGATTTCTAAAGATATCTTATTTGATTATTTAAAATGTATTGAAAATGCAGGTGTTACAATTTTAAATATTTATCCTTCATTCCATGCAGGCATTAAATCAACTTTTTTAGATTCTGACTTAAAGCGCGGAGCATTGTACATTAACTTCGGTCATGATACTTCAACTATTGTAAGTGTTCGTGGAGGAGAAATCAGAAAACTTAAAACTATTAAAATGGGTGCACAACTCCTGATTAATGATTTAAAACAAATATATAAAATTGAGTATGAGGAAGCGTATAAAATTCTCAACCAATATGCGAGTGCAAACATAAACAAAACAACAAAAGTAAAATTGATAGAGTTACATCCAGCAGATAGAGATACATCCCTTTTCGTTAGTGAGTATGATGTCTCAGAAATTATTCAAGATAGATTGACAGAAATGATGAAATTAATTGAAAATGAACTTGATTATTTTGAAGTCAATGATCAAACAAAGATTGCAATCACTGGTGGTTTAACAAATCTTATTAATTTCAAAGAAGTTGCAGAAGAAAATTTACAACGTGAAATTCAAATTTCATATCCTCCATACATTGGTGTGAGAGATGCAATGTATACAGTAGCAGTCGGTTTAATTGAATTACAATCTTATTTTGATAAATTATTAATGGAACCGGTTGTCAAAGCACAAACATTTGGTATGGAACCACTACATGTGGAAACGCAACAAAATGAACAACAATTTGATTTACAATATGAAGACAGTGAACAGAAAACAAAGAAATTTTTTAAGCGTGTCATGAATGTTTTTTATGATAAGCAAGACAAATAATTGGAGGTAAGAATATGATGGAACAAATGGGTATTACGCGATATGGTGACCTCGATGGTTTAGCGGTAATTAAAGTTGTAGGTGTAGGTGGCGGTGGAAACAACGCCGTTGAACGTATGATTGAAGAAGGTGTACAAGGTGTTGAATTTATCAACTGCAATACAGATTCTCAAGTGTTAAAACGTTCAAAAGCAGATAAAACAATTCAACTTGGAAAAGATGGACTTGGAGCAGGAGCTAATCCAGAAATTGGTCGTAAAGCTGCTGAGGACAGTAAATCAGATATCGTAGCTGCATTAGAAGGTTCAGATATGGTATTCATCACTTCTGGAATGGGTGGTGGAACAGGAACAGGTGCTGCACCTGTAATTGCTGGAATTGCAAAAGATATGGGAATTTTAACAGTTGCAATCGTAACGCGACCATTTACGTTTGAAGGTCGTAAGAGAACGGCGTTTGCAATTGATGGTTTAACAGAATTAAAGAAAAATGTTGATTCACTTATCGTTATTCCTAATGACCGTTTACTTGATGTAATTGATCGTAATACACCAATTATGCAAGCATTCCGTCAAGCAGATCGCGTTTTAGTACAAGGTGTACAAGGGCTTTCTGATCTTATTGCAGTACCAGGACTTATTAACCTT
>JBOFHN010000046.1:0-40565 GCA_051649665.1 Culicoidibacterales bacterium | reverse complement strand
CTTTTTCGCCATTTGTATTGATAGTCACTTCAATTGGTGTTCTATCTAATACATATCCTGCTGGAGCTGTTGTTTCCTCAAGTGTATATTTTCCAAGTGGAAGGGCTTTAGTTGTTGCTTTCCCTGATCCATCTGTTGTCACTGTATCAACAGTCTCAGTTCCTGTTTTGACATCAAACACTGCTCCTGCAAGTTTAACATTCGTATCTTCTTTATCTTGTTTGATGATTTCAATTATTCCAGTTTCACTACCATTATCTATTTTTTTGTTTTCAAACCATTTCCATACTGCTAACCCACTCTCAGAATTTAACCAAGCATTGGCTGTGTTGTGTTCAGAAATTTCGTAACCAACAGGAGCCTTAGTTTCAGTAATTGTATAATTCCCTACTGGTAATAAAAGTTGAATTATTCCAGTTTCATCTGTTACAAGATTGTTATATTTAATTTCCTCCCCTGTTGAATCTGAAAATCCTTGAACGCTAAATTCTGCTCCTTGCAGCGGTAATTTTGTTTCTGAATCAACTTTATTAATTATTAATAATTTGGTCAATCGTTCATTCTCTACTGTTAATTTAGATGTTTCACCATTTGTCACAGTTATTTCTTGAATTTGACCATTTTGTTGATATCCTAATGGTGATACAAGTTCAGTAATCGTATATTTCCCTTCTGGAAGATATCTTTTTAGATTTCCTTCTTTGTCGGTTAATCCCTCTTTTATAATTTTATCACCTGCATTTGATATACCTTCTATTATAAAAAGAGCTCCCTGTAGTGGCTTCTGATTCGTCTTATCCACTTTGTGAATTTCAAGCATTCCAAAATTATCATGGTTAATCAAAGTATCTGTAAATATAACATCTTTAAAACTTGCATGTTCTACCGTTATCTTTTGACTTTCCGTATCAATTCCATAACCTTCTGGAGCTTTTGTTTCTGTTAGAGTATAAGTTCCTACTGGAATATCAATCGCCATTACTTGACCACTCTCTTGATCTGTAATCAGGTGTTCAATATTTACTTCTGTTCCATCATCTGCAATTCCTGTAATCGAGAATTCTGCTCCGCCTAAAGTTTCACCAGTTTCACTATCTTTTTTAATAATATTTACATATCCTGGCCATGCTTTTGTGTTATACACTTTTTTATTTATAATTTGCCCATTTGTATCAATTGTAATATTAAATGGCTCTCCATCCAGTAGGTATCCTGGTGGCGCTTTGGTTTCTACTAATTGATAATCACCTAGAGGTAATGCTGGTGTATGTGCCTTCCCTTCAAAATCCGTTACAAGATGCCCTTTAATCTCACCTTCATTTGTTTTAACATCAAACTCCGCACCTTGAAGTGCGTGTTCTGTATTTCTATCCAGTTTAAGAATTTCTATTTTCCCTTTTTCACTACCATCATCAATTTTCTTATTTTCAAAACGTAACCACGTTCCAAATATGCCACCTTCTAAATCCGTTCCTATTTCTTGAATATTATTTTCTGAAAGTTCATATCCTAATGGGGCCTTAGTTTCCGTAATCTTATAACTTCCAAATGGTACTGAGAGTTGAATGAAACCACTATCATTCGTTGTGAGGTTACTATACTCAACTTTTTTCCCCGTAGCATCAGAAAAACCTTGAACACTAAATTCTGCGCCTTGAAGCGGTAATTGAGTTTCTTGATCAACTTTAGTTATTATTAATGTTCTTTCTTTCAATGAATTTTCTACTCTGACTTCTGATATACTATCTTTTTTTATCGTTACCTCCCATTGTTCCTGATTTTTATTATATCCTTGCGGTGTGAATAGCTGAGTAACTGTATATTTTCCTTCTGGAAGATATCTTTTTAAATTTCCGTCTTTGTCGGTTAATCCCTCTTTTATAATTTGCTCTCCTGTGTTTGTTATTCCTTCTATAACAAAATAAGCCGCTCCGATTGGATTGTGGTTTTCATTATCCACATCATGAATTTCAATCATTCCAAAATTATTTTTATTGTTTAAGGTATCTGTAAATGCAAGTACTGTTTCTTCTCTACTGATAACCGCCACTTCTTTACTTGGCGTATCAATTCTATATCCTTCTGGCGCTTTTGTTTCTGTTACTTTATATGTCCCCACTGGCACATTCGAAGCAACAACTTCACCCGTATATTCTTCAGTAACGAGTCTTGTAACATTAACTTCTGTTCCATCATCAGCGATTCCAGATATTAAAAATTCTGCTCCTGATAGTGCTTCACCTGTTAAAGAATCTTTCTTTTCTATTTTTACATAACCTGGCGCTTTAGAAGTTTCAATTTCACCACTTCTTGACTCCTCTAAGTTTACCGGTGCTTCAAAAGTAACTGTACTTTCCTCTCCTGTTTTAACTAGAATTTGTTTTGATAATTCTGTGCTCTTATAACCAAGTGGTGATTTCGTTTCAGTAACAACATAGGTTCCCTCTGCTAAAATTGGTGACTTTACACTTCCTGTAAAATCGGATGTTCTCAATCCTTCAATTTTAACATTTTTTCCATTATTAGCAGTTCCAGTAATCATGAATTCCGCTCCAGATAACGGCATCCATGTTTTACTTTCTGTTTTTACAACGTTAATAAAACCACCTGGAATGCTTTCTGCTTTCACCGTGCTGAAATTACTATTTCTATTCGAAAAAGTAGACATCGCTATTCCGTCTACTAAATTAAATAATAATAACAATATAACTAAATTTTTTAGCCCTTTTTTCAACATTTTAAAACCACCTTTATTTAAGTGCTAAAACTATCGAAATAGTCCGTAACTGAATTATAAAAATACCAAAAAACACTTGATTAGTCAATGATTTTTTTAGAGTAAACTTAAACAATATTTTAAGTTTGTTTTTTGTAACATTAAAATGTTTTTTAGAAGGATAAAAGGAAATGTTTTTTAAAATGATTTCAATATTTTTTATCTTCCGGGTGGCTATTTTAAACATTCCTTTTAACATTTTCACTGCTGATTTCATACACAAAAAGACCCTGTTTTCACAGGGTCTTTTCATTCAAATTTTATGCATTTAAAAATGTTTCAACAAGCGCCAATACTTCTGTTTCTGTTTCACATTCAAGCGCTTTTTCAACAAGTAATTCTGCTTCTTTTTTACTGATTCGTGATAAAAGTTCACGCGCTGGAAGTACTGAAGTTGCACTCATTGAAAGTTCATCAAGTCCAAGTCCAAGGAGAAGTGGAATAGCATTTAATTCTCCCGCCATTTCTCCACACATTCCTGCCCAACGACCGTATTTATGTGCTGCATCTGCAACCATTTTGATTAAGCGGAGAATCGATGGGTTATATGGTTGATATAAGTATGATACTTTTTCATTCATACGATCTGCTGCCATTGTATATTGAATAAGGTCATTTGTTCCTATTGAGAAGAAATCAGCATGTTTCGCAAATTGATCAGCAATAACTGCTGCTGCTGGAATTTCAATCATCATACCAACTTGAATCGCATCACTTACTGCAATTCCTTCGCTCACAAGTTCTGCTTTCACTTCCTCTAAGAAAGATTTTGCTTCCTTAAATTCATCTACCGTCGCAATCATCGGGAACATAACACGTAAATTTCCATAAACACTGGCACGAAGAAGGGCACGAAGTTGCGTACGGAAAAGTGGTTTATCATGAAGACAAATACGCACCGCACGGTACCCGAGGAATGGGTTCATTTCAGCTGGTAGGTGCATATATGGCAACTCTTTATCTCCACCGATATCAAGTGTACGAACGACAACTGGTTTTCCATCCATTCCTGATAAAACAGCTTTATATGCTTCAAATTGCTCATCTTCACTCGGCGCTTCACTTGCATCCATGTATAAAAATTCTGTTCGATAAAGTCCGATTGCTTCAGCACCATTTGCAACTACACCTTCTAGATCATTCGGTGTTCCAATATTAGCACCAAGTTCAACATGAACTCCATCATTTGTTTCTGTCTTTTTATCTTTTAAAAGGGCAATTTGTGCACGCCAAGCTGCAAGTGCTTCTGACTTATCTTGTGCTTGTTTCACATCTGCATCTGTCGGAGTTAAATTAACTTCTCCTGTTTCACCATCAAGAACAAGCATTTGTCCATGTTGTACTTCATCTAATACAGTTTTCAGACCAACAACCGCTGGAATCTCAAGAGAACGTGCCATAATTGCTGAATGCGATGTACGTCCACCGATGTTTGTTGCAAATCCTTTAACAAATTTACGGTTTAATTGTGATGTTTCAGAAGGTGTTAAATCTTCTGCAACAATAATTACTTCCTCATTAATGGCCGTTAAATCTGGAATGATTACCCCTTGAAGGTGTGATAAAAGACGCTTTTTAATATCTTTGATATCAGCAGCGCGCTCACGCATATATTCATTATCCATTGATTCGAACATCATGATGAACATATTCGTCACTTCATCAATTGCAGCTTCACTATTAATTGCTTCTGCTTTAATTTTATTTTCAATTGCTGAATTCATTTCTGGATCTTGTAACATTAAAAGATGGGCATCAAAAATTTGTGCTTTATCTTCACCAAGACTTTTCATTGCATTTTCGCGGAGACGCTCAAGATCTTGCTTTGATTGTTCCATCGCTGTTTGTAAACGCGAAAGTTCTGCATCAACTTGTACATTTTCTACTTTTGCAACGTTGAGTACTGGTTGTTCAAATTTGTATACTTTTGCAATGGCGATACCTTTAGATGCGCCAATTCCTGTTAATTTCATATTACTCTTCTCCTTTGAAAATGTCATTAAAATACTTCGATACTCCCTAGTTTGGTAGGAGAACATCGAAGTATCCGAAATATTATTTACTCAATGTAATTGTTGCAACTGTTTCACCTGCAGCAATTGCTCCTGTTTTAACAAGTTCTACCGTACGTCCTGTCATATCTGATACAACACACGGCGTAATTGTTTTAAGTCCTTTTGACTCGATAAATGAAAGATCTGCTTGTGATATTTTATCACCTTTTTTCACTTTGTCACCTTGCTCAACGAATACTTCAAAACCTTCTCCATTTAGAGAAACTGTATCTAAACCAACATGCAGTAAAATTTCATCACCGCGTTCTGATTTAAATCCAATCGCATGTTTCGTTGGGAAAACAAGTGTTACTTCTCCATCACATGGTGCAACAAATGTACCAGTAGTTGAAAGAATACCGTACCCTTCTCCCATCATCTTTTGTGCAAATACTGGATCCGGAACTTCTGTTAAATCAACAACTTCTCCTTCTGTAATCGCTCCAAGTTCAAGCACGTCAAGTGTTACTTCTTCTGCACCAACAGCCGATTTCACACCTTCTACCACTTCAGCTACTTTTTCTGTAACGTGTTCAACTGTTTCTTGAACTTGTGGTTGTTTCTTTTTCAGAAAATCAAATAATCCCATAATTTAGTACCTCTTCTTATTATTAAATATATTATTCTTACATTTTACACTATCTTCTGCGCATTTGCAATTGCTTTCACCATTTTCATCAATTCACAGATGCACTTTTTGAATTGATTACAATTTAAGGCAGTTTTTTTATCGTTTTTAACCACTTTTTCTTTTGGAAAATGATATACTTTCTTTATTATATAAACGGAGGGCTCAAATTATGACACACATGCACTTAGACCAGTTCGCAATTGGTGATACCGTTAAAATTATCGCTATTAAAAACATTAATTTAGAAAAGCGTTTGCTCGGCTTTGGCATTTACTGTGGTTCATTCATTCAACTCAAAGATATTGCACCACTCGGTGATCCATATATCATCGCGAGCAATTCAACGGAAATTGCTATACGTAAAACTGATATTGATTTTTTGGAGTGTGAACTATGGAACAAGTAAAAAAAATAGCTTTAATAGGAAATCCAAACGTAGGGAAGACAACATTATTCAATCAACTTACAGGTCTCAATCAAAAAGTAGCCAACTGGCCTGGTGTTACTTTAAATAAAGTAAGTGGGACCCTCAAAACACCAAATCAAACATTTGACGTTATCGATTTCCCAGGATTGTACAGTCTTGAATACGGAGAAGTGGAAGAACAAATTGTCATCGATGATCTCAAAACAACAACATACGATTGCATCATCAGTATTATCGATGCCACTCAACTCGAACGTCATTTACCACTTGTTATCCAACTCTCAAAATTAAATACACCGATGATTGTCGCACTTAATTTTTATGAACTGGCAATTAAACGTGAAATTGATATTAATATCAATGTCTTATCATCACTTCTTGGGTGTCCTGTCATTATTGTCAATCCTAGAAAACAAGTTGGTACAAGTGCACTGTTAAAGCGTCTTGATAATTTAGATCACCTCGAAATGACCCAGACACCTCTTCATTTCCCTGAGGATCACGCAACACTCATTCAATATGTCAATACAAACGTCATCCCCGCTGTTATAAATAGCACATGCGATCGAACACAACTTACACTGACAAACAAAATTGATCGTTTTGTACTCAACAAGTGGCTTGCTTTCCCCATCTTACTCTTTGTTCTTTTCTTCCTTTTTAACTTTACATTCCAATATCTTGGACAACCACTTGCTGATTTTATTGATGCATTTATCAATGATACATTCGTACCTTGGCTTGAAAGTTTACAATGGATGCAAGACAATTCAATTCTCTCTTCACTCATCATTGAAGGTATTGTTGGTGGCGTTGGTACTGTGATTACAGCACTTCCGCTTATTCTCGCACTTTTCCTTGGAACATCAATTATCGAGGACAGTGGATACATGGCTCGTATTTCCGTAATTCTCGATCGATTACTTCGAAAAATCGGTCTTTCTGGACGTGCCATTGTCCCTATTATTTCTGGTTTTGGGTGTGCCGTTCCCGCACTGATGGCAACAAAAGGATTAGCGAGTGAACGTGAACGAAAAATCACCGCTTTACTCATTCCTTTCATGTCATGTTCAGCTCGTATTCCAATCTATGCGCTCTTTGCTGTTATTTTCTTCCCTAACAATGAGCTTTTTGCAATTGCTGGACTTTATGCTTTTGGAATACTCATCGCTATTATCATTGGCCTTTTCCTTAAAAAATTCATCTATAAAGAAGAACCAGTTCCGTTTGTAATGGAACTCCCTGAATATCGTATTCCGGCATTTTTCTCTATTCTCAAACATACATACAATAAAGCAATCGGCTTCTTGAAAAAAGCAACAACGACAATTCTCGCTGGTGTTATCCTCATTTGGGCAGCATCCCACTTCACGTTTGAGTTCGCATATACAGACTCAATGGAAGAAAGTATCTTAGCTGTACTCGGTAACATCATTGCTCCAATATTTCAACCACTTGGATTTGGAACATGGCAAAATGTTGTCGGTATTATATCAGGATTCTTAGCAAAAGAGACCGTTGTATCAACATTTGGTGTCGTTTATGGAAATGGTGGCGATGGTGATCCAACAAATATGATTGCAACACTTTTCACACAACGCAGTGCAATTTCATTCCTTGTTTTCACACTTCTCTACACACCTTGTGTAGCTGTAATCGCAACTGTTAAAACAGAGTACGGTCGATATTGGGCAACGATAATCGCTATTTACCCTGTTATCGTTGCATGGCTTGTGAGCTTCCTCGTCTATATTTCACTCGGATTATTCGGATTTTAAAAGGAGAATTTTTATGGAAATGTTCATTGTACTCCTCATTCTCGGAAATGCATGTTGGTTTTTATACACTTCTACATTTCGATCTAAGCATAAAAAAAGTTGTTCAAGTTGTTCATCAACATCTTGTAACACATGTCCAATCATTACAGAATCAGCACTCAAAAGACATCTTGAAACAAGAAAAGCACCTCATCACATTCAGTGAGAGGTGTTTTTCATTGCATTTTGTGAAGGCGTTCGGTTCGTTGTTTGCATTTTGTGAAGTTAAATGGTATAATGAATCTAATCATATATCGGAGGTCTTATTATGGCACAAACAACTATTGCAAAAAATATTAAACGTTACCGTATCAAATCAAAACTCACACAAGCTGAACTGGGTTTACTCCTCGACAAAGGTGAATCTACTATTTCAATGTGGGAAAGTGGTGCACGTGAACCAAAGATGAAAACACTTGAAAGAGTTGCATCTGTTTTAAAAGTAAGTATCTCTGATTTAATTGGATCACCTATTTCACCGCAAATTACCAACCCCGATCAATCAGCAAATAATATTCCTGTATATGGATTTACTGCTGCTGGTACACCGATTGAAGCTTTAGAAGTTATCCAAGGGAGTATCGAAGTTCCGCAGCAACTTATTGCTCAATATGGAATCGATAACTTAGCTGCACTCAAAGTTGATGGTGACAGCATGAATAAAATCATTCCAGACGGTGCTATTGCTGTTGTTGCTAAAAATCAAACAATCTCAAATGGTGAAATTGCTGTTGTTTATTACGATGGGTATAATGCAACACTAAAAACAGTCTATAAAACAGCTGAAAACTTATTACTGGAACCTGCAAGTTATAATCCTGAAAACAAACCACTCATCATCAATAGTGCGAATCAAGCTGACGTTTCATTTTTTGGAAAACTTGTATTCTGGTGTAGTGATTACAATGCATAAAATAAAAAAGGTTGGTATTTACCAACCTTTTTTTATTTTGTTACATCATCGGTGGCATTCCACCTGCCATTGCGTCGCTTCCTGATTCTTTTGGAATTTCTGCAATCGCTGCTTCTGTTGTAAGGAAAAGTGCTGAAACACTCGCTGCATTTTGAAGTGCTGAGCGCGTTACTTTCGTTGGATCAACAATTCCTTTTTTCAGCATATCAACCCATTCTCCTGTGGCAGCGTTGAATCCGATATTCTTTTTCTCAGTACGAAGACGGTCAACAACAACCGCTCCTTCATACCCTGCATTTTCAGCAATTTGACGAACTGGTGCTTCAAGTGCTTGAAGTACAATGTTCACACCTGTTTTCACATCACCTTCTGCTTCAATTGCTGCTACCGCTTGATATACGTTCATAAGTGCCGTTCCACCACCTGCGACAATACCTTCTTCTACTGCAGCACGTGTTGAATTCAGTGCATCTTCAATACGTAATTTACGCTCTTTCAATTCTGTTTCTGTTGCTGCTCCCACTTTAATTAAAGCAACTCCTCCAGCAAGTTTCGCAAGTCGTTCTTGAAGTTTTTCGCGATCAAATTCCGATGTTGTTTCTTCAATTTGTTTTTTAATTTGTCCAACACGAGCTTCAATCGCTTTTGTATCACCATTACCATTCACAATCGTTGTTGTTTCTTTTGCTACTACAACACGTGTCGCACGTCCAAGTGCATTAATATCTGTTGTTTTTAACTCAAGACCAAGTTCTTCGGTAATATATTGACCATTTGTCACAATCGCAAGATCTTCAAGCATTGCTTTACGTCGATCACCAAATCCTGGTGCTTTTACCGCTACAAGATTTAATGTTCCACGAAGTTTATTAACAACAAGTGTTGTGAGTGCTTCACCTTCAATATCATCTGCAATAATTAACAATGGTTTCCCTGTTTGCATCACTTGTTCAAGAATCGGTAAAATATCTTGAATCGTTGAAATCTTTTTATCTGTAATGAGAATATATGGATTTTCGAGTTCTGCTTCCATACGATCACTATTTGTTACCATATACGGTGACAAATATCCACGATCAAACTGAAGACCTTCAACAATTTCAAGTTCTGTATCAAAACCACGTGATTCTTCAAGTGTAATAACACCATCATTTCCCACTTTTTCCATCGCCTCAGCAATCAAAAGTCCAATTTCTTCACTTGCTGATGAAATTGATGCAACTTGAGCGATTGATTTTTTCCCACTAATTGGTTTTGAAATTTCTTTTAAAGCTTCAACCGCAACACGTGTTGCTTTTTCAATCCCTTGACGTACAATCATCGGATTCGCACCAGCAGTTACATTTTTCAATCCTTCTTTTATCATTGCAGCTGCAAGTACAGTTGCTGTTGTCGTACCATCACCTGCAACATCATTTGTTTTAGAAGCTACTTCCGCTACGAGTTTTGCCCCCATATTTTCAAAACGATCTTCTAGTTCAATTTCTTTTGCAATCGTAACCCCATCGTTTGTAATAAGAGGTGTTCCAAATGTCTTTTCTAAAATAACATTACGGCCTTTAGGACCGAGTGTAACACTTACTGCCTTCGCAAGTGTTTCTACCCCTTTTTGCATCGCTTGACGTGCATCTTCATTAAAACGTACTTCTTTAGCCATTGTCTTTCCTCCTATTCTACTACAGCAACAATATCTTTTTCATTTAAAATGAGGTATGTTGCTCCTTCATATTCAACTTCAACACCTGCATACTTAGAAAAAATAACTTTTTGTCCTTCTTTCACTGCTACAGGAAGACGCTTTCCATCATCAAGAACACGACCTTCTCCAACTGCAATAACAGTCGCCATTGTCGGTGTTTCTTCTTTTGCTGTATCTGGGAGTACAATCCCGCTCGCTGTTTTTTTCTCGACTTGTGCTACTTCAACAATAACACGGTCATAAAGTGGTTTCATCATCTGATATTCCTCCTTATATATTGGCACTCTTTTAATGTGAGTGCTAAAAACATTGTACCGTATTTGCCTCTCTTTTGCAAATAATTACATTTATATTTTAGTTAAAAATGAAAGAAAAAACTCCACAAATGGAGTTTCTATCGTTTCTTTTTTAATTTTGATAAAATTGCTGTACGTTTTTGGTCATTATTCTTTACGTAAAATGCTGTTAATTGAAGTTCAGCAGCTAAATCAACATTATTTACATACACATGCTTTGGTGTACGAATTCGTGTTGAGGAGAAGTTAAGGATACCTTCAACACCATTTTCAACTAAGCGATCTGTAAGTGCTTGTGCAACATCCGAAGGCGTTGCTAAAATAGCTACTTTCGCACCATACTGCGACATCTTTTCTTCAATTTCTGTTTCATGATGTAAGGGAACATCTACACTGAGCAACTCTCCATCTTTACTTTTAATATCAAATGCTGCTACAATTTCAATTTCATTTCCTTGAATATAGTTATAATTTAATAATGCTTTTCCTAAATGACCAAAACCAATTAGGACAGCTTTATTCACTTCACCCTGACCGAGGAAATCACCGATATTATTTACTAAATATTCTACATTATAACCAACTTTTTGCACGCCCATCTCACCGATGTAAGAAAAATCACGACGAACTGTTGATGGATCTAAATCAAGTAAATCAGCTAACTCTTGTGACAAAATGGTCACAACTCCTGATTCTTTCAATTTGACAAGTTGACGGTAGTATAATGGAAATCTTCTAGCTGTTGCTCCTGGTAGTTTTTGTTTCATCGCTATCACCTCTATTTTATTGTAGCACAAGGCCCGGTTTAATATGGATTTTTCCCATATTATCACTTATATCCCCCATATTCCCTGCCAATTTTGTACATGCCGCGAGCCCTATCATCGCTGCATTATCTGTGCACAATAATTTTTCAGGAACAGAAAATTCCATTCCATTTTTCTCTGCTATCTCCCTTAAATGCGCTTGTATCGCTGTATTTGCACTCACCCCACCTGAAAGCAAAATATGTTTATACGTTTTATTATGTAAGCATAGTTTTAATTTTTCATCCAATGTCTGAATCACAGCATGTTGAAATGAATAAGCAATGTTTTCAATATTAATTGGTTCATTTTTTTGTTCCTTGTTATGAACATAATTCATAACAGCTGTTTTCAATCCACTAAAACTCATTCCATACGGATCTTCTTTCACAGTTGCAATCGGAAATTCATGTTCAAGTTGACCCTTTTCAGCAAGCGCTGCTATTTTAGGACCGCCTGGATAACCAAGACCTAAAATTCGAGCAACTTTGTCATACACTTCTCCAATTGCATCATCATGTGTTTGTGAAATAATTGAAAAATTTTCATCTTCAAGCATCTCTACAATTTCTGTATGACCACCTGAAATCGTCACAGCAAGCAACGGGAACTGAAATGCTTGAACTGTTTTATTCGCATAAATATGACCTGCCATATGATTAATCGGAATAACAGGAATGTTAAGTTGCCACCCAAGCGTTTTTGCAGCTTCCACACCAATCATTAAGCTTCCAGCAAGTCCCGGACCATACGTCACTGCAATATAATCGAGTTGATTATATTCTAAACCCGCATCTTTCATTGCTTGTTCAATAACAACTGGTAGCTTTTCAACATGCTCTCGTGATGCCACTTCTGGCACAACACCACCATATTGCTCATGAATTTTTTGTGTGTGAATGATATTGCTCAAAACTTGAAAATCACTTCGGACAACTGCCGCTGCTGTTTCATCGCAGCTTGTTTCAATTGCTAAAATATATTTCATCTGTTTATTCATTAAAACACCATTTCGCTTTTCATAATAATTTTTACGCATCGCAACAATATTAAAACCATTCTTTTCATAAAAACATCTCGCCTTCTCATTTGTCTCATCGACTTCAAGAGAAATTGTTCGAATATATGTTTCACTCTGAAAGAATTCCATTAATTTTGTTGCAATTCGATTTAACCGATACTGCTTTAAAACAATGATATGTATAATATCCCAAACGCCAAAGTCAAGTTCATGAACGACAAGATATCCCGCCCATTCTCCATCGACTTCAGCAATGTAAACAGTATAACCATATACCTCAATGAATTCAGCAACACAGAATGGTTGCTTTACGCACTGTTGTTCAAACTTTTGAAAATCTTGAATCTCATTTTGATTTAATTTACGAATAAAAATCATCTATATCGCATCCTTAATGTAATAAGGTTCACAAATTTCAATATTTTCTAGTTGTAAACATGAAAGTACATCGTAATTAATTTGTTCTGGAAATTCAGTATATGTTAAGTCAAAAATTGTATAAATATCATCATCGCGTTGCACGAGTTGATCACGATTTTCAAGACGGACATATAATTGATTTTTTCCGGCGTGTAAACTTATTTTTTCATTTTGTGTAAGTTTGTGCAAAAATTCAAGTGTCGAAAATTGATAGCATTGTACGCCTCTCACCAACTTAACCATATTTGCTATTGTACGTGCAATTCTAATTCCACTATAGCTTCCTGGACCTGCACCAATGCAGATACGCTCTATTTGATCAATTGTAATACGTTGTTTATTCAAGTGCTCCTGAATTTTGTATAATGCTAAATCAGAATGCTTTTTCTCCGAAGATAAAATCACCGAATCTATCACTGTATCATTTTCCACTATCGCAAAAAATAAAAAGTCAGTTGCTGTATCAATAAAAAGTGTTACCATGCAAAATCCTCCTCTTGATAGCGATCATCACACAATTCAATTGTGTATTTTCGTGATTCTTCTGATGTAGAAGCCTCTATATGGAGTTGAATATATGATTCAGGAATTTCATCTTGAATATATTCTGACCATTCAACACAAAGAATATATGGCGATTCCAAGTACTCATCTAAATTGATGTATCCTCGTGAAAGGTTTCGATACGCATCAACATGCACTAAATGATAGTTTTCACCATCGTACTGCTTAATTAAATTGAAAGTTGGACTACTGACAATCCCTTCATATCCCAATGCTTTAAACAAATGCTTTGTCCATGTTGTTTTACCAGAACCGATTTCGCCATTCAGTAAAATTGTCGTATTTGGTTTCAACTGTTTTGCAAAAAAATCAGCAAACGTCTTCAATGATTCATATGTAAGTTCTAGTTGTTTCAAACACTCACCTCTTTACCTTGAAAATTCTCTACACCTATTTTATCATATCTTTGTAAAATGACAATGTTTTTCGCACATTACTTTTGTACTCGTTTCATTTTGGGATAATATGCACATTATTTTATTTTTTACACAAGTGTAAAATTTTTCATCACACGTGTTTCACGTTGTAATGAATACAAATTTCATATAATAATCAACTTTTCTAGTTATAAATATTTATCTGCATTTTTTGAAATTGTTAAAAATCAAAAAAGATGTAGGCTCACCTACATCCTTTTATTTACATATTTTCTGGATTTAAACACTCAAGTTCTGGAACGACAAAACGACCATCTTTACGTACAAGTACGTCATCAAAATACATCTCTCCACCACCGTGTTCTGCACGTTGAATACAAACAAGATCCCAGTGAACTCCTGAACGATTCCCATTATCTGCATCTTCATATGCTTGACCTGGTGTAAAGTGAAATGATCCATGAATCTTTTCATCAAATAAAATATCACCAACAGCATCATTAACCATCGGATTCACACCGATTGCAAACTCCCCAACATAGCGTGCACCTTCATCTGTATCAAGAAGTGTATTTATTTTATCATTCCCTTGAAGCGCACTTGCTTCTACAATTTTTCCATCTTTAAAAGTGAATGATACATTCTCATATAATGTTCCATTGTATAATGATTTTGTATTATATGTAATCGTTCCATTAACTGAATCTTTAACTGGCGATGTATATACTTCACCATCAGGTAAGTTCATCTCACCTGCACATACAATTGCTGGAATATCTTTAATACTAAATGTTAAATCCGTATTTGGACCTGTAATACGAACTTTGTCTGTTTTATCCATCATATTTTTCAAGTTTTGCATTGCTGCCTTCATTGATGAATAATCAAATGCTGTTGCATTGAAAACTAAGTCTTCATATTTTTCAAAAGGCATGCGCGCATTTTGTGCATTTGCACTTGATGGATAACGCATGACCATCCAACGCGTATTATTGACACGCCAATTTGTTACAGGGCGCATTAATTCTAAATATTGTGACACTTGTTCAGCTGGTACTTCACTGTTTTCAAAGTCATTTTCACTATATCCAATACGGATGTAGCAATCAGCATGTTTTGTTAATTGATCTTGCATCATAACATCAATTTCCATCATTTCCTTGCTATCATGCATCAAGCGAAGTTTTGCGACTTCTGGATCAACTGTATGTACAATCGGATACGCACCACGTGCATAAATTGCCTCCATCAACGCTTTAATTAATGGGAGTGTTTGTGGTGCACCGTAGATAACAACTTTTTCTCCTTTCTTTAATTCAAAGGAATAATCACATACTTGTTTTGCAATTGCATCAAGACGAATATCTTTCATATTTTCTACCTCCATAGTCTATTTCTCTTATTATACCATGTCAACGAAAAAAAGACATCCTTACTTCTTTTGAATACGAAAAAACCGCCCGACAAGTTGAGGCGGTTTTATTTATTCATGTACAAGACAACCATTTAAAATGATATCTACTGATGCTACAGCTAATTCTCTTGTGCTTAAATCACCATACTGTTTTAAAAATTGCGGCTTCATAATCAGTTGACTCCACTGATCAATCACAATGACTATTAATTCTTTTGTATATGGTTTTCGAATTAAATCTTGCGTGTCAGCTAAAGTTAATAGTTGAGTTAGTGCATCTACTTTTGTTTTTCGAATTTGTTCAAGTTGCTGCCATTGGATTGGGAAACGACGAGCGGCTTCTTCACTCACCTGCATTGTTATATGGTGATTTTCATATGAGGCAATAACTTGGTGTAATTTTTCACGGAGACTCTTATCATTATCCTCAAGAATATTATTTGTCACCTCTACATCGTCCTTATAAACTCTTTCAAAATAACATGTAATCAATTCTTGTTTAGATTCAAATATTTGATAGACCGTTTTTTTACTAATTTTTAATCTGCGAGAAACTTCATCCATTGTGAATTTTTGTAATCCATAAATACCGATTAGTTCTCCTGCAACATCTATAATCTGCTCTTTCATTTACATCACCTTTTGTTATTATATCAGATTATTCTTGATAGAAAAAGAGACTTGCACAGAAGAGCGCACAAACACAGCACAACGCAACGATTGTTACATTCATTCCATAGTTCATGCAAACACCTGAAACAATCGCTCCAACGAAGGCTCCAACATATTGTAAGCTGTTAATCACTCCATTCACAACACCACGATTACTATCATGTACTTTATTATTAACAATTGTTGGCACACATGTAGCAAGTGAAATATAGCCCATCATAAGTAGAATAACACCTGTATATAGTAATACTGTATTTGAATTTGCAAAGAGTAATAATACAACACCAAATAAAAGGATTAATGTATTAACTAGTAAAATTATTTTCGTAAACGCTCGATCAAGATAAGGCGTAATCAATTTCATATACACAAGTGCAATGAGCACCCCTGGTGTAAACACCGTCCACATTTGGCCAAGTCCAACACGGGTTGCGATAATGAGTGGTAAAATTAAAAAAGCGCCAGTGATAATATAGTTATTCATAAATGATAGTCCGTTGAGCAAACAGAAATTGCGATCTTTAAATAACATTTGCCATGTCAATCCATCTTGTTCAATATTGACTTCTTTTTCAACATGTTCATCACTTAAACCAAATAAAATAATAATAAAAATAACACCAAATAATATTGCTCCTACTAAAAACATCTGTTCAATTGACATCACATGATAAAGCAATGGCCCAAAAACAAATGACAACGTTGCTGTAACACCGATCACCATCCCCATAATGCTAAGTGCACTTGTTCTTACTTCACGGCGAGTCTCAGTTGCAAGCCATGAATAGCCAATTGCTAAAATTGCTCCACTTCCTTGCAACGCCCGAGATAAAATAAGGATATAAATATTATGTGCCATGTAGCCAAGAAAAAGGCCACACATCACTTGCACTATTCCTATTAGCATCATCTTTTTATTGCCAAAGCGATCTCCGAGTAATCCGTATGGGATTTGGAAAATCGCTTGCATCAAACCATAAATACCGAGTGCCACTCCTGTTAAAAAAGGCGTCGACCCTTTAAGCGACATACTATAAACAGAAATAAATGGCATGATCATTGTCATCGTCATCTGTCTTAAACCAAGAGCTAAACTTAAAATGATAACAAACACCCATTCTTTTTTATAAAACGACTTCATTTCATTCACTCCAATCAATATTCATATATTTTGATAGTTTTTGAAAATTTTCTAAATCGAGAATTGTTTTTACTTTTACATGTCCACTTTTTTTACTATTGGCAAAAAATGATTCTACTTTATTCAATTGAAATGCACTTTCAAATATAATCTGCGGTTCTAAAAAATGTTCGTTCCCTAAACGTTGTAATAACGCTTTATTCTCAAACAGCATTTCGCATAGTACACGTTGAAATTCTTTTTTCCGTTCATCACTCATATCATCTTTCAGAAAAGTGATAAATTGATAACGAGCTTTCCCTTCAATCACTTCACCTGAAACAATAAAATTTTCTATTGCTACATCAAGTTTTTTACCTACGCCGCTCATTACTGCCTGAAGTTCTTGCTCAGTGTATTTTTCACCAATCAAGTTCATACTCGCACTATTCCGACCAATAACTTTTAGTCTTGGCGGTACGACTGATTCAAACGCTATCACATCGCCAACACTATAACGATATAAACCATTATAACCAGTTACGAGTAAGCTGTACGCGATGCCCACTTCAACATCTTTCAATCCTACAACTTCGTGTGTTTGCATATTTTCAAATTCAAAAAAATAGAGATCATAATTCAAATACAATACGTCACTATAACTATCTAAAGAAAAACCAAATGCACCTTCTGTTCCCGTA
Source organism: Culicoidibacterales bacterium (assembly GCA_051649665.1). Classification (GTDB taxonomy): domain Bacteria; phylum Bacillota_I; class Bacilli_A; order Culicoidibacterales; family JBOFHN01; genus JBOFHN01. Next base: position 22,857 of record JBOFHN010000046.1, on the reverse strand, counting down.
TATGCATTTGCAACCCACACATCTTTTGGTAGTACACGTTTTAATCCAGATTCAACAGTACGAATATTCACACCCGTTGAAAGAAAGAATTGAATATCATCTAAAATGGCGTGATTCTCTTGCTGACAAGTTGAAAAAACATTCAACAAATGCGAAGTAATCCCCCCGCACGCAGTAATTTTATTCTCTTTTAGAATATTCGTTACTTCATTACATTTCTCTTCATGTGTGTAATTTTGTTTATTTATTTCTCGCATTAAGTTTTTTTGATCAATTGCTGGATTCGACTTAGGAACAATTCCCGAAATATACCCACATCGAATATCATTTTTCAAACCACAATCATCATTTCCCGTTACAATCAAGTACTCACCTGATAAAATATCTTTACCTTTCACAATCGGTGTATAACCATTTCGTATCATTCCATGACTCCACGTTTCAAGAGAAGACCTCGTCTGAGGAATATATTTCACTTCTCCTGAGCTTCCACTTGTCATTGCATAATACTCAACACGTTCCATACAAACAACAGGATCATCTCCATTTCTCAACTTCGTATAAAACTCTTTCATTTCTGCATAATGTACAACAGGTACACGATTTTGATACGTTTCAACATCTTCTATTTCACTAAATCCATATTTTTTTCCATATTCACTTTCACTATTTTGTTTCAATATACGACATAAAATTTCTTCTTGTATTAAAGCAATATTTTCCACATTTGAAAAATAACGCTCCACACTCTCCTTGATAATATCTTCCATAAACCCTCCACGGAAACTATTTTTATATTTCAAGTTTCCATGAGTAAAGTATAACTCTTTCACAAAGAAGTGTCAATAATATTTCAAATTTAAACAAATTAAAAAGCACTCGCTTAAGCGAGTGCTTCAAATAATAAACAATATATCTCGGTTACATTGTATCTGTTGGAAAATGCTTCTCTGGTAAAACAACCCAAAGTACAAGATATAAAATAATCCCATTTCCAAATAATAACACTGAAAGTGCAAACGCAATACGAACCAGTGAAACATCCCAATCAAAATGCTCCGCAAGACCATTACAAACCCCTGCGATTTGTGCATTATATTTCGTTCTATAAAATTTTGTATTCATTATAACAATACGCTCCTACTTAATTACTGTTTCTTTATTATAATACATATAGATATAAACGACAATACATTTATCTTCACTTCAAAATGACACAGTGCTAAAACAGAGTATCAGCAGTGATACCACCAAGAGTAGTTTTACTCTATTTTAAAATTACACAGTACTAAAACCTGTAAATCTTGTGTTTTTTATCAATCATTGTTTTACTCTATTTCAAAATTACACAGTACTAAAACCCGCCCCAGTTATTTGTACCGCGAGCGAGAGTTTTACTCTATTTCAAAATTACACAGTACTAAAACAATTGTCGCATAGCCCATTTTAACTCATTAGTTTTACTCTATTTCAAAATTACACAGTACTAAAACCCGAGATATTGTGTAAAATCCGAAAGTTTGTTTTACTCTATTTCAAAATTACACAGTACTAAAACATTGCTGCAAGAGTTTTTTTATCAACTACTGTTTTACTCTATTTCAAAATTACACAGTACTAAAACCTTAAAAGGCTCTAACGTGTTCCAGAATTGTTTTACTCTATTTCAAAATTACACAGTACTAAAACATAACCACGGTATTCATGTACAAAGATTTAGTTTTACTCTATTTCAAAATTACACAGTACTAAAACCTGCTACTGTAATTAGTGTTTTTCTAACAGTTTTACTCTATTTCAAAATTACACAGTACTAAAACCTTGGAACATCGCCATTGAAAGTTTCCCAAGTTTTACTCTATTTCAAAATTACACAGTACTAAAACAAACAAACATCTGTTTTTGACAGCATATTGTTTTACTCTATTTCAAAATTACACAGTACTAAAACCTTGCCTTCTAAACGTGAAAGCATTGTATCGTTTTACTCTATTTCAAAATTACACAGTACTAAAACACAGCAATTAAACAATATGAGATCAATTTCGTTTTACTCTATTTCAAAATTACACAGTACTAAAACAGCCACAATCAACAACAACGTAAACACGCAGTTTTACTCTATTTCAAAATTACACAGTACTAAAACTATCAAACGTGATTTTTTACGTGATGATACGTTTTACTCTATTTCAAAATTACACAGTACTAAAACCTCAAATTACCATTTCAAGTGTTTAAAAACACACTTTTATATAATTCAAGGTCTTAGACATATAATTTCCTCCACATTTCAAACTTATTAACTTTATAATTACTCAGTAATAAAATTATACCATATCAGCCTCATTAATCCCACTACTTTTCACCATTTCCGCATATCTTTTTCCTACCAATTTCATATTCCCAGTAATATAATATTCTACAATATGTATTATATCCATAATTGTTATATCAGGATCAAACATCTGATATTCAATAAACATATCTTCAATATTAATACGATTAGCTTTACAATTGAAAATATTATATCTTGCATTATTCTCTATAAAATATTTCATAACATTTGTAACAACAATGACGTATCCTGGTAAATTCATAAGGTATTTAGAAAACTGTGCTAATTCAAAAACACCGAGTTCTGCCTCGGGAAATGGGATAATAGTAATTATCTCTTTGTCCTTCTCCCACATATTTAATTTCGTATCACAATATATTTTTAATCGATCACTTGCATCTGTTTCGACATGATTTTTCATTACATCAAATTCTAATTGTTTTAGAAATGTTTTTTCTTGAAAATTCTCTGAATGAAACAAAATATTATAATCGGGTGTTTTTAATTCGAGTTGATTTAAAAACATCTGATATTGACATTGAAAATCATAGTAGGATTTCATTTGAGATTCATCGTGATAAAAATCATAAATGAGTTTCTCAAGTAGTACATCATGGAGCGCAGTTTCTTGTCCATGCTTCCCAACATTTGTTGCCACATAGTAATAATCTTTCGGATATTTTTCGCGCTCTTCTTGAACGAGGAAAAGTTTGTTGCTTTTTTTCCTTTTGTAAAATGCTTCCTCTATTAACTTTAGAAACTTTTCACTCTGACTTGACTTGGCAAATGTAAAAATATTTACACCTTTTTTGAGTGTGATTTTCTCAAAGTCTTGTGTATGTAATTCAATCATAATACAACCATCCTTGATACATCATTTAATTGTTCTTTTCCATTTGGCTCTCCAATAAGTAACTCAATATCTCCAAATTGTTTTTCTGTAATTGCAAGAATTTGCACTAAACCATTAGGTGGCAGGTGTTTTTGTAGTTTCATTTTATGTTGGCTCACTACGGAGTGGTTGATGAGAATTTTGCTATACACTGAATATTGCATCATAATATACCCATTTGAGAGTAAAAATTTTCTAAATTTCCTATATTGTCTTTTGTCTTCATTTGTTTCTGTTGGTAAATCAAACATTACTATTAATCTCATAAAACGATACCTACTCATTCTATTCACTCATTTCCAAGATAGGAAATGCCAATTCCTCTTCATCACCTGTTTGTAAGTAATGAAATAAGCTGTCAACATATTGTTCTATCGCATTAGAAATGTACTGTACTTTCCCCCTGATTTTTATCTGTATATTTGTAATGTTCGCGAGTTCTTCACGATATATCTCATCAAATCGTACATGTGTTTGAGAAAGTAATTTTACTCTATAATCCACAACAGGTCGAAATACTTCCATGAAATCGCACGCTAAATTATACTGATTATATTCATTACAATGATGAATCCCAAGTTCCGTCAAATATCCTTTACTCACAATTATCCGTGTAAACATAGATAAAATTATGCCATAACCAAAATTTAAAGCATAATTATTTACATCCTCGTTACCTCGAATAAAATTAGTACCAAAAAGTGATCTAAAATACACTTTAGCTGCGTGTCCTTCTCTGTTTGTTTTGTCATCTAATTCGACCGTTGCACTATATTGATTTAAGATTTCCGTTTTCCCATACACATTTAAAACTGCTTGTTGCATCTTGATTTTTTGTTGGATAATAAGTTGCCACAAGTATTGTTTCTCTTTATCTCCCCACTGTGACTGCTCTATGATTTTTTTCGATTGTCTATGATGACCGTATAGTGAATTGATTATCGTTGTTGGTTGGTGTTCTTCGTTACACAGAACAACCGACACTTTCGCCTCGGAAAGTGCATTTAAAAGTGGTCCTGTTATCAAGCACGCTTGATTCTCAATCAATAGCATACTTATATCGTCTATTGGTATTTGTGTAAGCTGCTCAGATTTAACAATTAAATGATTGAGACGAAGACTTAACTTCGCCTCATTTCGGATAATAACTGTTCTCCATCCCATATCGATTACTCACCTTTCAATAAGTGTTCTTCGCGCACCTCAAGTCCTGTAATTGATTGGTGAATAAGCACCGTATCATCTAATTTGGGTGATTTTGTATAACGTGTTGGTCGATCTGATCCAAACATCTTTCCATTTGCTGCTCCTACTCTTGTAATACGTAAAAGCGACAAAATATTTTCCTGATTCAATTCTGATTGTTGCACAAGGGCTACTAATTTTGCTGGCATTATTTCTGCATAATGAAATAATATCTTGTCCTTTAATCCGTTGTACACGATCACATCAGATTTATCTACTGTAATCTCCTTATTTTCTAGCATTTTAGCACATAGGTGCAATTCATTCTCCGTCATTCGTAAATGAACTGCATTATTCATTTCTTTCACCGATTTAATTGTAAATAAGTGGTTCCCATTACTTCTCAAAAGTTGGCCTTTTTCAATTTTACGGATAATTTGGCAATTTTCAACACGAACACCTCTTACCCGCTCTTTATCACTGAGTTGCTGATTACATAAATATATAGCGAAATTATTCTTGTCATTTTTATATACCGCATTTTCAATTACTTGGACATTCACCAATTCTGTCTTCGGTGTTATTTTTTCACCAATTATTTTCTCATATGAAATAATACACATATATGCAACTTCAAGATTCGAATATAATCCTTTATTTGATTTTCCACTATTTAAAAACGGTGTCCCACTTAATTTTCCATTCAACCCTACTTTTGATGAAAAAATTGTTTCTCCCGAAAATCGTGCTGGCGCTCCAACAAAACGGCTTGTGAACTGACACGGTGTATCATACACAATCTTTTTGAAATAAGGAATCGCATTACTTATAAATTCACCTGTTTTGTGGTTTATATATTTCCATGCTTTTGTATCACGGAATAAAAAAAACATCTTATCACTTTCATTTTTATCTGAAAGTGTATTTGCAAGAATCCATTTTTGTTTATCGCTCAATTGACTATCAAACTCAAATTGAAAGATATTCTTTCCATACTGTTCATCCATAAATCGATCAAGCCACGCACACATAAATGCATCAATTGCATGATGTTTATCACCAGCTTCTCGAATTTTAATGATTCCCATATCTTTTTTCAATTTCAATACTATATCTGGTTTCAATGCTGAAATAACAACTGTAGGTTGTCCATCTTCATTAGTGAAATGATTTTCTAAAATACGCACAACATGTTTAGTTATCTGTCTTGTCTCAACAAGTTGGCGAGCAATAAATCCAATTTTATCTTCATCTGTTAATTTACGACGCATTAAGTTATTAAATTTCTTCGCGGAGATAAGGTTTTTATCATGCATACTTTTCCATATTGGGATCATATTAGCATTTGCTACATCGAGTGGAAGTTTATCTCCACTTTTCAGTCCATTATACTTATTTAAAACCAATACCTTATTATCAAGGCTATCATCTTTAATAAAACGTTGTGGGAGAATATGATCTATATCATAATCTTCAAGTTTATTTATGTCTAGCGTTTCTCCACTATACATACATTTCGCATTTTGGTGGAGATATAACCATACCCTATCATCCTTAAAGTTCAACTTCTTTTCACCTAGTACATTATTGAGTAACTCTGACCCTTTTAAATCTTTCTTAATTTCTTCCCATTGATCTTCACGTGATTTTGTCCGCTTATTTTTATTACGTATATCTTCTTCTCTTGGCATCTCAATGACAATTCGCTCAGGTTTTCCAAATAGGCGAACATACTCATCAACAATCTTAAGAGATTGCCAGATGCTTCTTTTTACAGCAGGACTGCCTGGAAGTGGTTCAACATCAATTTTATACGAAAAATTGGACTTCTTTGAACTTTCTTCATGATTTTCCTTTTCAATTGTTTCTTTATATCCATATGTTGCATCATTTAAGATACGCATGAAGACATCAGGTTTTTCACGCATATGTTCAATGATTGTTTTATGGTAATCAGTTGTATCAACAATGCCATTTAACAGCATTTTCGATAATCGTCCGTAACCTTTATATTTAGATGTTAATTTCAAAATACTATTCACTTGCTTTTCTGTAATATGTGGATACGCATTCTGAATACTACGCTCAATAATATCTTTTTCTGTAAAAAGGGTAAGCCAAAGTATGATTTCTTCTATCATGTTATAATTTTTTTGATTTATTTCACCAAATATTGCTGTAAAATCAATCCATGATGAGAGACTTGACGCAAATGAAGTCTCTTTTTGTGTCCCTACTATGTTCCTATCTTTTCCACTACGTTCATAATAAAAATCACTTCTTTGTAGCTCATCTTTGAGTTTTTTTACGGTTACTGTTTTTGTCTTTTTAAAAACATTTTCAATAATCCAATGCTTTTCCTCTGCTGTAAATTTTGACTCTGCTGTTTTCCTTGCTCCTACCATCCAAGAAACACCATTTAATTCATTAAGCACTTCATATTCTTGATATAAAAGTGAATACTTAGGCAATGTTTCCTCTTTATACAAATATGTACACATATTTCGCATTCGATTAATAAATTCAACACCACTTTTATCTTTATCAATCACCTGATCAAAATTCCACGGTGTTACGCGTTCGTGTTCCATTCCTGTTTTTCGGACTGCCCAATTAAAACGTTCATTCTTGTTTACTTTAACAAGGGGACCTACATAATATGGAATTCGAAATTCAATCAATGCCTTTACTTTTTCGATAATACTGTTATCAATATTTTGATTTTTTAAAATTACAGTTGCTTCATAACTACTACATTGCATAGGAATTGCTCGATTTTCAACACCATTCAAACGTTCAAACAATGTACCTTCTTCAATCTCTTCTAAATAATGTACTATTTGAGGTGTCTCTGTCATACTCTCAAATACTGTTTTAATTTTTTTATAAAGTGCATCTTTTGCACCAATACTTTCTTTTTTCTGATAGCGAAACTTATCAAATAAGCAGAGTTGATCCATATCATGATGTCTTTCATAGTTCTGAATCGCTTTTTTTGTCGAAACAAACACTTCCTTATACACATCTTTATCATGTTTATAGAGAATATCTTTCACATCCTGAAGTTGCTTGTGGAAATGGTCATATTTTTTAACTTTTGCTTCAGCAATTGTTCTACTTCCTAATAAAAGATTTTTAAGAATAATTCCATTATTAATCGTTTTTGCAATTTGGAGAAATGATTCTTGATCATCAGCAAACTGGGAAATGATATCGTCACTTTCTTCATGACTCAAATCAATCGTCATTGTTTTATCTTCAAAATCTTCAAATATATTTTGAAGTTTCACTTTATATCCACCAAGTAATAATTTAAAAAATACACCGGTAAACTTCTTCCCAAAAAGACCACTTAACTGTTCTAATCGAAGTACTTTCTTCATCTTGGTATCAGAAATAATATTCCATACTTCATCTATGTCATAATCAATGACATCTTCATGAATCAACTCAAATGACTGGTAAATAAATTGTTGGAGTTGTTCTTTACTTTCATCTTCGTTCGCTGCACCTTGACTTGGATCAAGTGAGTCATATAAAAAATGCCCTCGGAATTTTGTCAAGTTATGAATCGCTAAGTAGACAAGACGAGGATCTACTTTATCTTTAGTTTCAAATAACTCCTGACGAAGATGATAAATTGTAGGATATTTTTTATAGTATTCATTTCCACCTATTTCAAATAACACTTCTGAAAGCGATCGGTTTTCAAAATCATTTTTGCTAGACCAGACTTTTTCAAGTTCATTTTTAACACGTAAAAAGTTCGGGAATTCCACAAGTGTTGGCTCCATAACTTCTTGTAACAGAGCAATTCGATTATTTCGACGGCGATAACCACGCCGTGCTCCACGCTTCATTCGTGTAGTTGCTGCCGTTTCAGCATTATCAAACAATCTACTCCCCCATGCATATCGACCTTTATACTTCATCAAATTATATGAATCATCCAATGCCACATGTCCAACAGATCCTGTTCCAATATCAAGTCCAATTGAATATTTGCTGTTTTTTATCATTTTTATATCCTCCTCTTGAATCTTAAAAAGTGCTGTGCTATAATTAAGACGAAGTTTTACTTTTGTATTACTTTGTTTCAAAATTACACAGTTAAGTTAAAATAAGCTTTAAGCGTAAATGTTTACCCATTGAGGTATCCACCGACAATTTATTGTCGGTTTTTTTATTTTTTATGTTATTTACATCTTTATAATAGCATTTTTGACACAATTTTTGAACACGATTCTACTTCTTGGAAATTTTTTTATCAAAACAAAAAAGAGCGCTCACGCGCTCCTTTTATTCTAAGTTTTATCTATACCAACGTTTAAATAATAAAACAAACATTCCAACTACTGCAACACTTGCTGCAATGAGGATGAATACTACACTATTTTGATCACTTGTATCAGGAAGGGCAGTTTCAGTCATTGTTTTATTTTGAGCTGTTACTGGTTTTATTGTTCCTTTTTTATCTGGTGCAACGTTTGGCGTTGTTGGTGTAGTTGGTACTGTTGGTGTAGTCAACTTCACACTTTCTATCATTTTTGAAATAACTTGACCATTCGTTGTGAGCGTCACTGTAACTGGTGTTGCATCAAGTTCGTATCCTTTTGGTGAAACTGTTTCTACAAGTGTGTAATCACCAAGTGGGAGACTTACAGTTGTTGCATTTCCTACTGCATCTGTAATAAGTGTATCTACTACAACTCCTTTTGCATCTCGTACTTCATAGATTGCTCCTGCAAGTTTTGTTCCATCAGCTTTATCTTGTTTTGTAATTGTAATTGTCCCCATTGGCGCAGGAAGTGGGGCAGGGAATTTTAATTGTACAACAATTGGATCGTGATCTGAATGACTTCCATTATCGGGTCGGAAATCGGCATTAATATGGACTGCATCGACTTTTGAATCGCCTAGATTATTTGAAAGCAATATATGATCAAGTGTTTGCTCACGTCCTGAATAGTTGTATGAGTAGCGAGTATTTTGATTAAGTTTTTCAATCATATTGACAAGTTCAGTCCCTTTGAGTGCAGTCAATGGTTTTGAAAATTCATAATCGTTAAAATCTCCTAGAACGACAACATTCGCATCTTTATCTTTTTGTTGAAGAAGTTTAACAAATTGGTTAATGAGTTTTGCTTGTTCAACTCGATTTTCCTCACTTTTCAAAACTGGTGGTTGTGTATTTCCATAAATGCTTGAATCCCCTCGTTTTGATGATAAGTGATTTCCAATCACTGTCACTTTTTTCCCATCAACTAAAAATTGACTAACGAGTGGTTTTCTTGTCGCTTGAAAAAAAGGACTGTCAACGCCAAGACGGCTTGGATTCGTTGTTAACGTTCCATCCGGATTGAGGATTTCTGTTGTTGGTTGTGTCACTGTTGGCGTCAGTGGTGTTACTCGCTTGGGATTATAAAGATGCACCACACGAATATTAGCATTTGGTGCTCCACCATCTTCATTATATTTAGGATTAACTGAAAGCGATTGATATTGAATGCCACTTTTTTTCATAATTGCATCTGTAAGTCGCTTAATACTTTGTGATGCATCCACAATCGATGTATTATCTTCACCATCATTATCTTGTACTTCACAAAGATTAATAATATCTGGCAAGAACAGGTGATTAATGATATCATCCGCAATACCTTCAACATGCTCATCAGATGTTGTCTTTGGATTGGCACTGAAGTTTTCAATATTATATTCTGCGATTGTTGGTGCATTTGCTTCTGATTTGAATTCAGCAACTTCTCGTTTATTCCCACGTGCTTGAATCGTTATCTTATCGCTTGCAAACGTATTTGTTTTTGAATCAAATTGATTATAATCGAGATACACTTTAGGTGTTCCATAATCGTAACTTACAACACCATAAAGGCTCCCTTTTAAAATATCACCAGTTTCACCTTTCATTCTATTTGGGTCAGTTTTACTTCCTTTATTTGAAAAGCGGTGTGGTACTTGTAAATATATAATATTACCAAATGGTTGCGTTGGCGTTGCTACCACTCCACCGTTGACACTTTGATTGTTTTCTTCGATAATCGTTGGATATGTGTCTTGTGCTGGTACTGCTGTAAGTTGTGGATTTTCCACACGAACCCGCATTGCCTCAAGTGATTCAAAATAATCGAGACTATATTTTTCTGGTGTAAGTGCATCTGTAATTGATGCATCACTCACAATTGATGGAAGTTTTCGATCCTTACCAAGTGTTACAACGCTCACATCAGATATAAAATCACCCGCAGTAACTGAGCTAATTTCTGCACTTGAAATTGCTGTTGTTGTTAATTCGTTATCACTTGAACCTTTAAATGTGATCGATGGAAGTTCGGCAACTTTTCCCGCTACAGCAACTTTATATCCTTCTTTCAATGTATTTTGCGCAGTTGGGATAGGTGTTTTTAATTTTACATAGATAGCTTCTGATGTGCGAATATCTCCATCTTCTTCATTTTTAGGCGCTTGAAGATAAAACCCATCTAAACCTTTTGTTGAAATATAGAGCGATGTTACGATGCCGTTTAGTTCAACTTCTTTATCAACCATCATTGAGTTAAATAAGTTCCCCTGTATTTCATGAATCGCTACCGGTGTTTTTGCATGCACGACTCCACTAATTGGAAAGAAGAGTGACGTAATTAAAAATAAACTCGTGATCAAACTTGCACTGAAACGGAGAGTTGTACTTTTTTTCATAAATATACCTCCTTGAAATATTAAATTCCACCACAATTATAACACTTCGACATTTAAAATGAAAGCGGAATCATAACTGTTGGTTTCATTTCTATTTCATCGTCCTAAAAAGAGCAGAAGATTTCCCTTCTGCTCTTTTTATATTACTCTTTTAATATCATTTTATTGTTGATCAACTTTATTTTTTCATCACGTCGCATCTTTTTAATTTCATACTCGCGCTTCATTCCGGTAGACCTATCTTCACATAACTCTACATACACCAGCTTCACCGGCCGCCTTACTTTCGTATATTTAGCGCCTTGTCCTGATTGATGGGCTTCAAATCTTTTTTCTATATTATTAGTCCATCCGGTATACAGTGTTCCATCACTACACTCGAGAATATATACACAATCTTGCTTTGACACCATTTACTACATCTCCATTTAACAGTATAAAAAGCAACACAAAGTGTTGCTTTTACATTGATATTAGTATACGTTCATTTGCAATATTTGTCAATCAACATTCATTGATTAATTATCACGTCTGCTTGCTATTGAAATAAAATGTGTATCATAAAAATCACTTCTATTTCCTAATTCCTGATTAAATTTCTCAAGACCATCTTTTTCTATTAATGTTCTTTCACCTGAGAATAAATCTGTCCCTAAACCTAATCGATTCCCTGGAATTTCAACACCCATCGAAGAAACGATTGTTGGGAACATATCAAGTGGTGCAAATGTACGATTTTTTGCTCTAATATTTTGTCCATTTGTTTTCGCATTGAGAAATAAATTAAATGGTGCTCGATGATATTGTGCATCAAAATCTTTAAAAAATGTTTTATCCATACTCAAATGATCACCTGTAATCACAATCGTAGTATTTTCGTAAAACGGTTGCTTTTGAATCCATTTAACAAATTCTGCAATCTGCTCATCTGAGTAAGCAATTACATCCGCATACTGTGATGCGCGAGTTCGTCTTAAATTTTTAGAGACATATCCATCTGGAAAATGAGTATCTGCCGTTTCCATATTTAAATGGAATGGTTTTCCTTCGTTATAAAGACGTGTTGCTTCCGCCTTCGCATAATCAAATAATTTGTCATCTTCAAATCCCCACCAAACGCTATAATCTGTGGGTATTAATCCACTACTACGTGCTTCTTTCACATCAAAAATTTTAAATTTTCCATGTTGTGTAAAATATGCATCAAGTCCACCAAACTCTGCATCTGCTCCAAAAAGAATTGTCTGATTATAACCTTGCTTATGTAGTACATCACCTAAATTTGTAATCCCTGGCAAAAATTGTCCCCCTTTTCCATATGAATTTCCATCCATTGGAATTTTAAGTGGTACTCCGCATTCCATGTTCACCATTCCAGCGACAGACCAGCTTGATCCATACGTTTGATATGATCCACCCATTTTATCACTTTGTGAAAAATGAACACCATGCTTTGAGAATTCATACATTTGAGGCATTAAATTTTCATTCATATATCCTCCGAGTTCTTTTGAAAAGTATGAACTTTCCACAGATTCTGCATAAATATGAATTAGGTTTCTTTTTTGCTCTGGAAATTTTAACTGAACTTGACTCGGATTTACATAGTTATCTTTTATATATCCCGAACTTTCCGTATATGCACGATATACTTCCATCAAGTGAAGTGTGTTAATACTAAAATTTATACCGAATAAGAACATCGCAACCGAAACAAGCGACAGCACAGTAGTTCTAATCATTCCCCATTTTTTTATCACGCCTTCTTTTGTTTGTGGAATTCGAATCATGAGTATAATTAAAAACAAAATCGTTCCACATAAAACAAGTAATAGCGGGGTATGTGACATATTATTGGTCACATCTGAACTTGTCCCCTTGATTGGAGAATTCAAATTGAATAAAAATTGTTCTGGTGTTAATTCGCCAAAAAATTGAACAAACCAATTTGACCACAGCCAAAAGAAAAGACCTAAGCAGAAAAGAGCTGATGCAACTACTTTCAAAATCCCAACAAGTACGCGATTTAATGCGCTTGTTGTTGTTACTTCCTTTTGAGGCAATTTAATTTTCATTAGAGTAACGAATGCGATTAAAATAATACTTACCGCTACTAGTACTCCATCATACAATATCGACCCTTTTGTCGTCTGAACTAAAAACAATGATTTCCCTAATGCCAAACGAACTATTAAAACACTCGTAAAAAGACTAAATAAACTCACCATACTGATATAGCGAATTTTTTGCATATTTTTCATATTTTCTTTTTTCAAGAAAAATTGATATGCCAAACTACTTAATACTATCGTAATGAGTAAAATAATTAAAAAATGTACCATACTTTATATAATCCTCCATCTTTGTAAACGCATTATACCATAATTAGACATTTTTTCGTAGTCTCTCCATAAAAAATATATAACGTCTCCCCATTTTACTCATTATTATAGTTTTTTCAGCTATGAAATTCAAAAAAATATTTTGAAAACAACTAGATATTCTCTTTATTTTACTAAATATTCTTTCTCATTTTACTTCGTTTCTCTTCGCGTGCATGTTATAATAATAACAAACACTGATGAAAGGGATGGCTGTATGACTCAAAAAAAAATCAACCAAACACACGCGATTGCATATGCTAACATCTTACTATATTCACTTCTCTACTCTGCAAGCATTAAAATCTTTATCATCCCCCACAAAATTTTTACGGGAGGATTTTCAGGAATCGCGATGATCATAGCACAGTTAAGTAACAACATGTTCAATATTGGTGCTTTAACACTTGTCTTTAATATTCCACTCCTCATTATCGCTTTTTTCGTTCTAAGTAAGAAATTCTTCTTCCGTACATTAATTGCCGTTATTTTCACCAGTTTCTTAATCGATTTAATTCCGACGACAATTAATGGACAAATCATCACAAACAATAGTCTTCTTTCTGTTTTATTTGGTGGTGTTATTGTCGGATTTTCATCGGGAAAACTCCTCCAATACTACGCTTCAACAGGTGGTATTGATATTATATCTACTGTTTTTGCTTATCGTGGTGTAAACCTCGGTGTTGGTAAAATCGGTATGCTCATCAACTTACTTATCTTCGCTGCTGCTTTTTTCATGAATGGTGGGGAAGCAACACTTTATTCTATCCTTCTTTCTTTTATTGTCTCATTTGTCATTGACTCTGTTCAGCTTCAAACAAATAGTGTTATGATTACCGTGTACAGTAGAAAATCAGGTCTCGGTGATAAAATCGCTACTATTAATCGCGGTTCCACACGAATTGATGCACTCGGTGGATTTACTGGTGACCCGGTGTATATCTATCAAATTGTGACTGATAAACTCGAAGCATATGAAGTGAGAAAAATTGTTAAACAACATGATCCCGAAGCATTTTTCGTTTATCAGAATGCTGAAAAAGTATACGGAAAATTTGCACGCCGAATTGTATAAAAAAACAGATGACCTCAGTCATCTGTTTTTTATTTTAATAATTGCTGACGAACATTTTCTGGGAAGAAAGCAACAGCTGTTTGTTTATCATAGATATACGTCAATTTTTTATAGACTTTCGTCTCAAGTGTATCGTATTTCATACGTACAATTTCTTGACCATCTTTTCCAATAATAAGTAAATCATCAGTTAATTGATAGCTGTAATTCACATTTTTATACGCTCCATAATAATGAAACATCCCTACAAATACAAGCAAGATCAACATCGTTATATACGCTAACACGAGATACGCTAAAAAAAGCAACAAACCAATAACAAGTGGTGCCCCCGATATAATCATCACCCCAATAGCAAAAATTCCGAAGGTGATAATCAAAGCACTTAACAATGCACGATAGCGATAATACTGTGCATAAAATAGTTCAAGATTTGTAAATGTATGTTTAATCACGAATATGCCTCTTTTCTAAAATAGACTCAATATCAGTAACCGTAAAATCATATTTCTTATTGCAGAAATGACACACTGTTTCTATTGGTTTTCCATCAGTAATGATATCTTCAAGCTCATCACTTGATAATGCAGATATTCCTTCTGTAAAACGTTCTTTTGAACATGTACACTCAAAACGAACAGGTCGAGTATCAACGATGTGATGTTCATCGCCTGCAAGTTCTGTAATAATTTCCTCTGGCGTCATTCCATCAGCAATCATCGCTGAAATTGGACGAACATTTTGAAGAATTTTTTCTAATTTTACAATTGTTTCTTCTGTGGTTTCTGGCAGTAATTGTATCATATATGCTCCTGCTGCACTTACTTCATTCGTTGGTTCAACAAGTACACCTGCTGCTATTGCTGAGTTGATTTGTTCACTCTTGGCAAAATAGTACGTGAAATCTTCCGCAATTTCTCCGCTCACAAGTTCAGTTTGACCAACGAAAGATTCTTTTAGGCCAATATCTTTTACAACACGAATATAACCTTCTGTCCCAACAACACCGCGGACATTTAATTTCCCGTACGAATCTTCCGTTCCACTATAGTATGAAGGTGCATGCACTTGAGGATTAGTAACCATACCACGTACAGCTAAATCACTTGTGACATCAACTGTAATTTTCCCTACTGGTCCATTACCTGCAACATAGATTGTTTGCTTTTGCTCACCTTTGAGCATCGACCCCATAACAAGACCAATACTTACTGTTCGACCAAGTGCAGCCGACACAGCTGGATATGTTCCGTGTAGTGATGTAATTTCTGACACGGTATTCGTTGCTTCCACTGCTAAAATAATAACCTGTTCATTAAACGCAAGCGCCTTAACAAGATAGTCATCTGTTTTTTGTTTATTCATCGTTTGCTTTTGCTCCTTATTATATATTTTCATTCATTTTTTCAATATTTTGCGCAAGATTGCTGATTTTCCGTAATTGATGATTCAAACCTGATTTGGATAATTTTATTCCATATGTGTTTAAAATTTCAACAAATTCAACCATTGATGCATCATCATATTCACGACGTAAACGAGCAATTTGTTCTGTTTTTTCACCTAAAACCGCTAAACCAATTTCATTTTCAATGATTGCAATTTCACGGAGTTGTTTTGTAATTGTATTTAAACTTTTTTGTGTATTAGCAATTTCACAGTTGGTAATACGATTTATTGAATTATTCATATCACGGCGGATGCGAATATCTTCAAAATCAAAGAGTGTTTGTATCGCTCCAATAAACGCTAAAAAATCACCAATTTTTTCTGCTTCTTTTAAATAAAAGACATATTGATGCTTGCGTTTAACTTTTTTCCCTGCAAAATTATATTTTTTTGAGAAGAAGACTATTTTATCAATGACCGCTTCTTCAAGTGATGTAATTTCCAAATGATAATTCCTTGATTTATGAGGATCATTTAGCGAACCAGTTGATAAAAATGCGCCTCGTAAAAATGCTCGAATTTGATATTTTGTATGAACAAATTTATCACACATCGTATTGACATCTAAAATATCGTATTGATCAACAAGTGAAAGACCACCTGTTTCCATTCGGATAATATACACATTATTTTTTTTCAAGCGCATCTGTTTACGCACGACAACATCGAGTCGAGCATCAGTTTCCAATTGGAGTAACTGGTACGCTCTTCTCGATGTTGTAATATTTTCTGTTTGAAAATCAAGCCCATATTTCCCATTAACAAGTCGGAGTTGACCATTAAACTTCAACAAAGCAATTAGCTCTGCTTCATTTTCTCGCTTATCTAGTTCTATATGCGCCAGTTCATTTTTAACCATTATTGAGAAAGTCTGCATACTTCACTCCTATCCAATAACATGCGTGAAAATCATCGATGCGAGTTTTAAAGAATCATGTCTAACATAATGAACATTATCTTCAACTAAACGAGAAGCGATAATTTCAATACCCATCTCTTCTAGCACTTCATAATCAACTTTCGACTCTCCGATGTTATCAATTCGTTTATATCCCTCAAGTAAGCTTTTAGGTATCGGAGCATCATTAACAAATACAGTATCAATAATTCCTGTTTTCTGCAAATGCTTTTCAATCGCTTTAACATGATCGCTGACACTATAATTACGTGTCTCCTCAGCTTCCATCATGATATTTGAAATATATATTTTCTTTGCATCTGATTCAATAAATGCTTTACGTATGTTCTCAACAAGTAAATTAGGTATTACACTTGTATATAAACTACCTGGACCTAAAATAATTGCATCCGCTTCTTTAATCGCTCGTATCACATGCTTTGAGGCACTATGCTTTTTATCTAAAAATACATAATCGATTGGTTTCGGTGCTTTACCTATGAATTGCTCTCCTGTTATCATCGTTCCATCCACCAAAGCAGCGTGTAATCGAGGTGCTTCAATAGTTGATGGTAATACTTGCCCGCGTACATTTAATACCTGACAAAGCGCGCTCACTGCACTTGGAAAATCATTGGTGATATCGTTCATCGCTGCAAGTAATAAATTTCCAACAGGATGTCCTTTTAGATCATCATCTGTTTTAAAACGGTATTGAAACAACTCTTGTACAAGGGGTTCTACTTCTGACATCGCTGTAATAACATTTCGAATATCACCTGGAGGTGGCATTTCAAATGTCTTCCGTAAAAGGCCAGAGCTTCCACCATCATCTGCAATTGTTACCACTGCTGTCAAATCAACAGGAAAATACTTTAAACCACGCAACAACGCAGAAAGTCCTGTTCCACCGCCAAGAGCAACAATTTTTTTTTGTTTATATTCCACGTAATCACCTCTTAGTGTTTGTTTTTATACATATCACGATTAAATAATCTTGTTTGATATACTGCTTCATACTCTGATGCTAATTTTCGTGCAAATGACACCGATCGATGTTGTCCACCAGTACATCCGATTGCAATAACCGCATGTCTGCGACCCTCTTGCATAAAGCCATTTAAAATTTCATCGAGTAGTGCTTTTAATTTTATATAAAGAGTATGACTTTCTTCATGAGAAAAGACATAATTATACACTTCATCATCCATTCCTGTTTTCGCCTTAAGTTCAGCAATATAAAATGGATTTTTCAAATATCTGACATCGATAACAAAATCAGCATCTTGTGGCATTCCATGCTTAAAACCAAACGACATAAAATTAACAATAAAGTTACGCCCTGTCTCATTCCCAAATAATTCTGTAATATATTTATTTAACTCTTTAGCAGACAAGTTCGTCGTGTCGATGACAACAGGATTCGAAATTGTTTTTATTACTTGAAGGATTGATCGTTCATAGCGAATTGCATCTTGCAACGTCTCATTCACAGATAAAAGTGGGTGCACCCTTCTTGCTTCTTTATAACGAGACACAAGTGCGTCTTCATTCGCTTCTAAAAATAAAAGTTGTAACTGAATTTCATCTCTTTGCTGTAACTCATCAATTGCCTCAACAATCGCCTCAACTGCATAATACTTTGCATTCAATTCGACTGCGACTTTCGTCATTTCTTCATTTTTCACAATCTGGTCCACAAATTGAAGGAGCATACTCGGTGGTAAATTATCTACGCACATATATCCTAAATCTTCAAATGTTCGCATTGCAGTACTTTTTCCGCTTCCTGACATTCCTATCAATATTGTAAATTCCATATACTTATATCTCCTTATCAAACAACTTATATCGATTACTTACTATTAATAAAATCTCTGGTATGTCCAACTATACACTACATGACCAACAATATCCGCTTTTTTAAACAAACCAAACACACGACTATCACTACTATTATTTCGATTATCACCCATTACAAAATAGTATCCTTCTGGAACTTTGTTAGATGTTAAATCAAAGTGTTCATTATATTTCTCATTCGTCTTCTCTAAAACAAGTGAAAAATGTGCACTTCTGTCTGATGTTTGTTCTTTTATATATGACTCCACAAGTTTCTCACCATTCACAATCGGTTTTCCATCTTCTGTAAAATCAACTGTATCTCCAGCTTTGGCAATAAGACGTTTTACAATCAAGCCTTCTTGATCTTCATTCATTTGTTTCACTGTCCCTTCTTTTAAAATGAGAATATCTTTCTTATTATAGTCGCCAACATGACCTGTTAATTTTTCATACAGTAACTTTTCTTCATTAACAAGCGTATTTTCCATCGAACGACCACGAACAATCGCTTCGCCTGTAAAAGATCTATATGCAAACATGCAACATGTTAAAATAAGTAAAATAACAATGGCTATATTCAGAAAGCGATCAGTTTTTGATTTTGTCTTTTTCTTTTTTCCTATTGGTTCATCTAGTTGCTTTTCTTCATTTATAACAGCTTCGTTTTGCACTTCCATAAAACCCTCCATTTTTCATATATATTCTCTTTATTATAACATGAAAAAAGATAGAAATGAAAAAGTTTTGACTCATTTCTATCTTTCTATTTTACTTATTTACAGTACCTTAGCAATAAACTCTTTTGCTCGGTCACTCTGCGGTGTTTCAATGACAGCAGTCGCTACCCCATCTTCAACAATTTGACCTTCCGCCATGAAAAGAACACGACTTGCTACTGACTTTGCAAAATTCATCTCATGCGTTACAACAACCATTGTCATTCCATCATGTGCAAGTTCTGTCATAACATCCAGTACTTCTTTTACCATTTCAGGATCAAGCGCCGATGTTGGTTCATCAAAGAGCATTACATCCGGCTCCATTGCCAACGCACGAGCGATTGCAACACGCTGCTTCTGCCCACCTGATAAACTCGATGGATATGATGTTGCTTTCTCTAATAATCCTACTCGATCAAGTAACTCCATTGCTTTTTTATCGGCCTCTTCTTTCGACCAACCTTTCAGTTTCATCGGTGCAAATGTTAAATTTTGTAAAATGGTCATATGAGGGAATAAATTGAAATGTTGAAATACCATTCCCATCTTTTGTCTCAATTCATCAAGATGTTTATTTTTATCACTTACAAGTTCACCTTCAAAAATAATCTCTCCACTTGTCGGTACATCAAGAAAGTTCAAACTTCTTAAAAATGTCGATTTCCCACTCCCTGATGGGCCAATAATCGCAACAATTTCTCCTTGTTGAATTGTTACACTGATATCTTTTAAAACGTGGTTTTTACCAAATGCTTTATTTAATTTTTTAACCTCGATCACTGATAGCCAGCCTCCTTTCAAGTATTGCCACAAGTTGCGACATAATAAATGTCAATATATAGTAAATTCCCGCTGCAATAATAAGTGGTACAAATGGATCAAATGTTTTATTTGTCATAATTTGACTTGCTTTCATGACATCAACTACACCTATAATCGCAACAATGGCTGATTCCTTAATAATAACAACAAATTCATTTCCAAGTGCTGGAAGAATATTTTTAATCGCCTGCGGTAAAATAATTGATTTCATTGTATCCTTACTGCTCAGTCCAAGCGACCTTGCCGCTTCAACTTGTCCTTTATCAACGGCATTAATACCTGCACGCATAATTTCTGAAATGTATGCTCCACTATTCAATCCTAGAGCACAGAGTGCAGCTGCAAGTAAATACCCTTGATTTCCAATTACTTTATCGAGTGGTATCCACAATCCGAACACAACGTACGCGAATAAGAATAATTGAACAAGGAGTGGTGTGCCTCGTAAAAATGAAACAATTGTTTTAAAAATAAATCCAACATGTTTCAAGCGGCTACCAAAGACAAATAATAATCCGAAGAAAAATCCAATTAAAATGGCAAAAAACGAAATACCAACAGTAATTCCAATTCCTTGTAAAAAGAGCATTCCATATTCTTTCACTTTATCTCCGGCATTTGATTGTTCATCATTCTTTGTCGTTTCTTGTGAAAGTTTACTTGCAGTGTGAAACATTGTTTGAATTTCCCCATTCGCTTTTAGCGATTGAATCACCTTGTTTGACTTCTCTAGGAGTACTGGTGAATTCTTTGAAATTCCAATTGCTGCATCGCCAGCAGCTAATTTTTCCGGTGCCATTGTCAATTCTTTGTATTTATCAACAAGTTCTGCACCAACAACATCTTCTACTACAAGTCCGTCCAGTTTCCCATTTACGAGATTGACTGCAAGTGTCGGTATCTCTTGAAGTGCTACAACATTACCTGCCTTTAAATCCTCTTTCGCAAGTGTTTCTTGAATTGTTCCCGCTTGAGCACCAAGTGTTTTCCCCTCAAACCCCGCATTTGTATTATATTTCTCAACATCGGCTTTCTTCACTAATACTGCAACATTTGATGTATAGTATATATCAGAAAAATCAATCTCTTTACTTCTTTCTTCTGTTGGGGAAATATCAGAAATAATCATATCGATATGACCTGTTTTTAATTCACCAATTAAAACTTTGAATTCTAAATTCACAAACTCAATATCAACACCTAATTCAGATGCTAACTTTTTCCCAAGCTCTACATCAAGACCTTGAATTTGGTTATTTCTATCGTAAAATTCATATGGTGCAAATGGAGCTGATGTTCCTATTACTAATTTTTTACGTGCCATTACTCTTTCATACACTGCATCATTTGCGGCATCTACAGTATGTACATTTTGCGTCATGCTCGTGCCTATTAACAGTAAGAATAGTGTTATTAATTTCATTATTTTTTTCATATAATACCTCCATTTCAATAGCCTTTATCTAAAACAAAAAGCACTCATCTCTAAGAGACGAATGCTTCGTGGTGCCACTCTTGTTTGAACAAAAAACTTCTCCTGAAATAGAAAAAGCACCCGTCTACAAGAGACGAATGCTTCGCGGTACCACTCCAGGTTTTGAACTTATGTTCACTCAAACTCTTAACGCGAGTAACGGACGTTGCTACTATCATTTCACAAGGTCATCTCAAAAGGGCGTTCACAAATTCAATTGACTACAGGCTTCCACCAACCCTGCTCGCTAAAAGTATTCAATTTGTTACTTTTCTTTGTCATCGATATTTTCTATTAGTGATTATGTTAGCAGATATCATCACATGTGTCAAGAAGTATTTATTTAAAATATATTAAAATCTGATTCAATAAGTACAACATTTACTTAATTAAAGTTGTAAATGTGACACATTCCGTTATCAATTTGCTTTGCTCGTTCTTTTATAAATAGCTCGCCTATACAAGTTTATTCATTATTCAGTTATAAGTAATTCATTTTTATGAATCACAAAATAAAAAGCACGATTCTAGCATTGACTAGTTACGTGCTTTATTTAATTACTTCAACTCGCTTGAAAACTTCTCAGCAATTTCTTTGATATGTTGGATATACGTTGTAACGTATCTAAGTCTATGACTTCGTCAAAAATCCATTACCAGTTTGTGGTGCTGCTTCACCTTTTTTCACGAGTTTAATTTCAATCGCTTCCATTCGAAGGCTTCTTCCTTCACTTCCGGCATTTTCTCCATTTTTAGCCCATCCAAGCCATCCAACATTTTGGACATGTGTTCGGTAATAGACATCATATTGCTTCGCGATTTCACCTGTTAAGTTTATACGCATCGCTTCCATACGAAGTGATTGTCCTGTTGTTCCTGAAATTTGATTACTTGTTCGTGGTGCTTGCCATCCAATATTTTGAACATGTGTTGCATAGCTAATATCTCCAGATACTGGAAGATTTGATAAATTCATACGAAATGACTCAACGCGAAGTCCACGTCCAAATGTCCCCGCTACTTGCCCATCATTTACATAATTTTGCCATCCGATATTTT
>JBOFHN010000045.1:0-2845 GCA_051649665.1 Culicoidibacterales bacterium | reverse complement strand
TATTCCAAACCTAAATACCGTTTAAAATTTTCAAATTCTTCTTGAAATGCTGTTTTAAAACTTTGATCATTTTGAATGTATTCATCTTCATACCAAATATCGAGCACCTCAAGTTTATCACCGATCACTTTCATTTCAATTCGACCAACAAATTTTATCCCATATAAAATTGGGAGGACGTAATACCCATATTGACGATTCTTTATTGGTGTGTACACTTCCCATTTATAGTCAAAGTCAAATATGTATTTTATCATCGCACGATCCCATATCAGATTATCAAGTGGGGCAATAAATCGTACTTCTCTCCCCGTATTTTTAAACCATTTTCGCATTTGTTTTATGTGAGTACTATTTTCTCTACTCATATAAAACAAAGTATCATAACCAGTCACTTGGACTTCAACTACCTCTTGCTTTTCTATCAATCGATCAAGACTCTTTTTTCGATTCCTTGCAAGTGAAATATATGGTCCTAACCATGTTCCACCGCTTTTGTTCCAAACAATACCTTGACCATCAATTCGCCGGTATAAATACCAATCAATAAATGATTCAAGGTTCAATGCTTCACGATCATCTTCCTTAGGATAATGTAACTTTTCTACCGTATCATAATATTTAATACTTTTCTTCTTATAGGCGATACCAATTTCCCCTGCTGCAAACAAATAATCACAAGCCATCGATTCCATCCGACTATTTCCCCAGCCAGATGATATTGAATCATGATTCACTATTTGAATATCAGATGCTCGAATTGGTCCGTGTTCATGAATATACTGATAAACACTTTCAACAAGACTATCAGTATGACCTGCATATCGAGTTTGTAAATCCCAATATACTTTCTCTGAATAGTCCAATCTCGCATATTTCATATGAGGATAATCTTCCATCAAATAAAGTGACATCATCTTATCCCAACCATCAACAAGAATCTGCCTATCATATAAATAACGATATACATCACCAATTTTATAATCATTAAAACGAGCTTGAAAAACCAAATCCACATTCGTTCCAACCACGTTTAGTACATCATACTGCACTGTTTTCATCCGCTTAAAAAGAGCACTTACATTTTCATCTGTAAGCGGTAGTTTCGTATGAAGTTGAAAGTGTTGAATTAAAAATTGTTGCATCTCTTCTTTCGTAATTGAAAGCACATATAACACCTCATCATTTGTATGTATATTGTATCAATTCAAATGTATATTGTTTTTCAATGTTTGTCAATCATTAAATACTTCGTAAAATAAAAAAGACCCGAAGGTCTTATGGATAATAATTTCAATTGCATCACTTTTATATATTCTTTTAAACTAACTTCTCATCTCATTAACGATTCCTTCATTTTTCAATAAATTACGAATCATTTTATTGATTACCACACTCCCAACAGCGACTGTAATAATAATCACAATAATCGTTATCGCAATAAACTGTAACAATACAATTGGAAAAGGAATTGATAGCATCTTCATATTATTACTATAGGCTATAAACAATCCCAGTGAATAGACTGATATAGCAACTATAGTTGAGAATAAACTTACAAAGAGCATTTCTAATCCTACCAATTTATACAATCGTCTTATTTCAATACCTTGTGTGAGTAAAATAATATAATCTCTTTTCCTTTTTTGTAAATATTGGATAATACTTGAGCGAATGGTAATGATAAGAAGAAGGAATATAAATAGAAACAAAACAAGGCCAAACTGAATAAAATTCGTAATCAGTTCTGGAAGATCATTTGCATTTTTTAAATCATAGTATGTCGCTGCACTTGGATTTTTACTTTCAATTTGGTTTGATACAGTAGC
This sequence comes from Culicoidibacterales bacterium, assembly GCA_051649665.1. Classification (GTDB taxonomy): domain Bacteria; phylum Bacillota_I; class Bacilli_A; order Culicoidibacterales; family JBOFHN01; genus JBOFHN01. Next base: position 1,016 of record JBOFHN010000045.1, on the reverse strand, counting down.
AAGTTTGCCTATATCATCAACAAATACTAAAAATGGGGCATTTTCATCTGACATCTTTGGCGCCAGTTTTTCCATGTTCGTATTCGAAATTACTGCAAATGTATCGGGAGAAAGAAATTGATAATTTAGATATATTCTAGGTGCTTCCGCACATTTTAAAGTAACATATTCACCAGTCGCATACTGGCCATCAGCTAAAAATTGGTGAATTGGAAGCTTTATCTCTTTACTGTTGCATGTTTTCATATAGATTGACTGATTATCTACATCACTCTCTATTCCAAAGAATTTCGCAGTATCAGAAGTTGTCGAAATAACTGTCCCAGAAATTTCCCCTGTTTCACTTCCGTAGTAAATTGAATCTTTCTTTTGAACACTCAATATACCTTCAATTCCTTTAAACTCAGGTTTCTTTTCAAATGAAAGCCTCTTTGGTGCAACTTCGATAATATTAAATTTACCATTATCAATATTACGCGTAAAATTCACATTTAATATAATATATAAACAAGATATAATATATCCCAAAACAGCCATTGCGACGATTCCGATAATAAGTGGTCTTAATCTTTTTTTATTTGCATGAATCGAATATAATAATGTTTTTAGCATAATACCTCTTCTTTATCAATTTGTATTTTTTTATTTTTAATCGTTACTACACAATCTGCAATACGTAGAAATTCTGGGTCATGCGTCACGATAACTTGCGTAATTCCTGTTGATTTTAAAGTTTCAAATGCATCAATAATACTCTTTTTATTTTCAGCATCAACACTTGCTGTTGGCTCATCGGAAAATATCACACTTGATTTCTTTAGTAATGCTCTTATGATGGCAACACGTTGACGTTCTCCAACAGATAGCAGTTTTACTCTTTCATCCATCTTGTCAGCAAGATTAAAATCTTTTAATAATTTATATGCTTGTTCTGCAATATCATTTGTATATGTTTGATTTAAACATTCATACATAACTTCGAAATTTTGTTTTACAGTGAAATTTTCAATCAAGTT
>JBOFHN010000044.1:0-3722 GCA_051649665.1 Culicoidibacterales bacterium | reverse complement strand
TCTATTTCCACTTACCTTTTCTTACTTAGCTTCGAGAATCACCTTCCTTGTTTTTGATTTTCCTATGCTTTCGCACAGGTTGTGAAAGACTTTCAAAACATTGAGCTACTACCTAATTAGCATAATATGGCATCATTATAATCTAATCATGTTGGTAATGTCTTGAACTGAATTTCAATGTTAACTAATCAGCAATGTCATTCTTTAAATTATGAACAGTACTTTGCAGTAACTATCCATTCAAAGAAAGACGAAAGTAATTTTCCACAGATAAAACACCCTATATCGCACTATTTGATAAATCCCCATTTATCCATGCAACACGCTGTTTTTTTCCATTTAAAACTACTTTTTGTTTTTGAGATGTAGCTCATAATCCCCATGAATACAGAGTATTCACGACTTTATCATAACATCCATACCCCCTATTTTCAACCCATATATATATATAATGTGGACCACTTGAAAACACATTTTCATAAAAAGGATACTTTTGCCACAAACGTGTTTTAGTTGGTTTTAAAGTGTTGGATTGCACTTTAATTTTTTTTAGGTGTTTTTTAGCAAATTAAAAAACTCGTAAAAATACGAGTTTTAAAATCTATCCCATTCATTTTTTTTCAATATTTCTTTAACCTGTTCTTTATTGTTACCAATTTTTTCATAATCGACTTTCATATCGCTCAACTTTGGAAATTCAGCTAAGCTTTCTATCAACGGAACATCATTACGAACTGGATATTCTCCTAAATTCGCCATGTACTCCGCTTGCACTTCGCGAGAGAGTAAATATTCCATATATTGATTCGCTTCATTTTTTTTCTTCGAATATGTAGAAATACCCATTGCTGAAATATTTGTAAATGTTTCATTTGGATAAACCACTTTGATTTTTTCATACGCCTGCTTTTCTACTGCATTTCTACTGCGTTTCATCAATTCAATACACGGTGTATCTACAAATGCTACACTTTTACTATCGTTTCTAGCAACTAAATTTTTAATTTGTTCACTATCGGGGTCATCAGATTTTTGGTCTATATTTTTTGTAATGCCTTCTATCATTTTTTCCGCTTGAACTGCATCATTTGTATACATCGCTGACAGAAAAGCAATATTAGTATCAGATTGATTAAGTGTAGCAAATAATTTCCCTTTATAATTCTCTTCTGCAATATTTAAATATTCTGTCGGAGGCTGAGTATTTTCTTTCAATGTTACAATTCCACGGGGTACTTTCATAACAGAAATCCAGTCACTGCCATAAAATTGTGAATCTAAATATGATCCAATATTGTTTTCGAGTTGGTGATTTTGTAAAAGATTCCCTCTTTTTAAACCTGCAATTTTTTCGGCACCATTAAACATCACAACATCTGCGCTTGTTCTATCTTGTTCAACCGAAAGTCTATGCACAATTTCCTCATCTTTAATCTCAACTAATTCGATTTCAATACCTGTTTTTTGTGTGAAATTATCATTAATCACATTGTCTACAACATGACGACGTGTTGTATAAACACGCAAAAGTTTGTGATTCAAATGATCACTTGATGTTGTACAACCTGATAAAACAACTATAACTATTAAACTCAAAACAATGTTCTGTATCTTCTTCATACCCCAACACCTCTAACACTTCTATTTTATCAGTATAACAAAAAACAGCAATATTCACAATACAAGCCAATAATCTCGTGTTCAAAATTATGTTTGTAAAATAAAAAACCTAAAGTTTTATATAATGAGCAGCTTTGCTGTCCTTATAATCAAAACATTAGGTTTTTCATTTAAAGTAAGTTTACAACATTTAATAAAATCAAAACATCACATCAAAAGTCAAATGATTCATATCTGTTGTCGTAGAATATAAATTCTACCTACTATATATTAGGTGTTTGCCACCATTTTAAATCACGAGTTGCAATAATACATACAGAAGATACACTCCCTATTATTACAACTCATGCTTTTTAGCATTTATAAAGAGCAATATACATTATGCTCGTTTTCTAAGGATGCTTCCTACTCCAAGACAAATCACAAATAATCCAAGTGATAATCCATTTGCATCATTATGATTTCCAGTATCTGGAAGTCTTTCTTCTCCTGGTTCATATCCATCGACCATCACAACAGTACCATTAGCTACAGCATTACCACCTACAGTTACTGTTCCATCAACATGAACAGTGAAAGTGATGCTCTCTGCTACTACATACCCTTTCGGTGCTGTTTTTTCTGTCATTGTATATGTTCCTGGTTGAAGTTTAATCTCTTTTACTTCGTTCGTTGAAATCCATTTTTCGATTTCTTTTCCATTTTTATCAGTTACTGTCAACTCAGCTCCTGGAAGTTCTTTTCCAGCTACATCTGTTTTACTAAATTTAACTGTTTGATCAGCATATGTATCAGTCATCACAACGACATTGCCTTGTGCATCTTTTCCATCAACTGTAATAGTTCCATCAAGATTCACAGTAAACATAATACTTTCGGCTACTACATAACCTTTCGGCGCTGTTTTTTCTGTCATTGTGTATGTTCCTGGTTGAAGGTTAATTTCTTTTATTTCATTCGTTGAAATCCATTTTTCGATTTCTTTTCCAGCTTTATCAGTTACTGTCAATTCAGCTCCTGGAAGTTCTTTTCCAGCTATATCAACTTTACTGAATTTAATAGGATGATCTTTATATTTATCTGTCATCACGACTACGTTTCCTGTAGCAACATCACCATTTCCAAGTACGATTTTTCCATCAATACCAATTGTAAATGTGATTTTTTCCGCAACTTCATACCCCTTCGGCGCTGTTTTTTCTGTCATTGTGTATGTTCCTGGTTGAAGGTTAATTTCTTTTGGAACATCTGTTGAAATCCATTTTTCAATCTCTTTTCCAGCTTTATCAGTTACTGTTAATTCAGCTCCTGGAAGTTCTTTTCCTGCAACATCCGTTTTACTGAATTTCACATCATGATTAGCATATTTGTCCGTCATGACAACTGTATTGTCTTTCGTATTTGCTCCATTTACGGTTACTGTTCCATCAATATGTACTGTAAATTCAATACTTTCTGCAACTTCATATCCTTGTGGTGCTGTTTTTTCTGTCATTGTGTATGTTCCTGGAAGAAGTGTAATTTCTTTTCTTGTTTTTCCAGAAATCCAACTTTCAATCACTTGACGACTGCTGTCTGTAATAATGATTTCCGCTCCGACAAGTTCATCACCTGCAATATCTGTTTTGCTGAATTTCACCTGCCGTGGAAGTAATTCATCTTTCATTACAACAGTATTGTTTGTCACTGCGATTCCACCAACAGTCACCGTTCCATTCATTTCTACTGTAAATTCAATATCAGTAGCAACTTTATATCCAAGTGGAGCAAGATTTTCTGTCATCACATATTTTCCAGCGACAAGTTCAATTATTTTCGGTGCATCTTTTGATGTCCACTGTTCAACAATTTTCCCTTTCGCATCTTTAACTGTTAACTCCGCTCCTGGAAGTTCTTTACCAGCAACATCTGTCTTACTGAAGTTTACTTTTCGTTTTGTTAATTGGTCATTCATCACTACCACGTTTCCTGGTACGACTTTATTTCCAACATTTACCGTTCCATCCATATTTACTGTAAACTCAATGCTTGTTGCGACATCATATCCTACTGGGGCAAGATTTTCTGTCATCATATATTTCCCTGCAACAAGTTCAAGTACT
>JBOFHN010000043.1:0-11522 GCA_051649665.1 Culicoidibacterales bacterium | reverse complement strand
TTATTCTTTTTTTCATTGCTGCGATTATAGGTGAAATTTCATTATAGCTTATATTCGTCCATTCTTTTTTAGCACGATTCATAGCTACTATATTCGGTGCAACACCATTAATCGTAATATAAAAATAATAATTTTGATACCCCTTTTTAGGAGGATAGTTTGTGATTACCGTATTATAATATTTATCTAATTGATGCTTTCCGTTATTTGCATGATCTGAACTCCACATCTTTAATTCTATTGTAATCGTAATTTTTTCTTGCTCATCAATAAAAAATATATCAATATTAGAACCTAAAGCCTCACATTTTGCATGCCCACTTTTTACTACAGGAAGATTTTTTATTTCTTTATTTTTACTGTGTGACAACTTTATAAGTTCATTCGCAAAAAAGTTTCCCTGTCCATGTGTTTCCGTTGCATCAAGTAGCCAACGTATCATTCGCGAATAACGTGTTTCATATGAATTTTTACCATATTCAATAACGCTCCAAAAATTAGGAATATTTATCGAGTGAACACCAATATACTTTTTTACTTCTTTAATTTTCATAAACTTATTAAATTCCGTGACTATTTTACTCATACCTTACTCCTTTAGGTTATTTCAATTTGTTTTGTCTCATCATTTCATTGTAGAAAATATGCGCTTTTTTTCGTTGTTTTCCCCATGCGTTCCAATACAGTGCTTTATTATGAATTGCATGTTCCATTTCTATCATTTCTCTAGCATCTTTGTTTTCCTCAGCTTCACAGAGGATGTAAATCTTTAACTCTGAAAAAGTTTGTGCAATGTCTCTATACTTTGCACTGAGTCGATTTTTATCACACTTACATACATTAAATTTTTTACTGAATTGATTAAATAATCTTCTTGCTGCATATCTTTTCGTCAAATCAGCATTTTTATAATCTTTGCAAATACAATCTAAATCACCAGTTAATTCATTCTCGATATTCTGTGTTTGTGCGACTTCAAGACATATTTCTTTAGATTCATCTACTCCGTAAATAGTCCATACCCCTGGAATATTGTCATAACCTTTCAAAAGCGCCTTTTCTTCCTCTGTAAGTTTAAAAGCATCACCATTTTTAACAATATGAATTAATAATTTCTTTGTCATCCTAACATCCTTTCAATATAAATACTTCTTTTATTTCACACAATCCATACATCAAATGTGAATCCGAATTTTAGTGGTTTTTCTTCACTAAACTCAATTGTATATATTCGTTTTTTTTACACTTTCAACATCTCCATTTATTTGGTCTTATTTCAACAGCGATTCACTCAGCAGCAAGACTTTCTATTGTTCCAAGTTTTATGATATATATAATCTTTACTCACTTACACATAATGCTACAAGTCTTGGTATTTCTTAGAGCGTCTTAATGATATATGGAAGTCCTCACAGCTCTACTTTTTAATATTTTTGATTCATTCGTGGATATCTTCAAATTCATCAAGATGTGTCTTTTTATAACTTGGATCTTGAATCCTTTAATCTAAATTGCTATTGAAAGTTGAAAATACATTTGCTATTCTTAACATATTACTTTAGGATGCAAGTTAATCAGATTCTAAATGTCTTAAAATATCTATTATACTTGATATCATACTATAATAATAATAATAATAATAATAATAATAATATGCATCGAAAGCATAACCTTAAATTGAACTCTCATCTTTTTGATTTCATTTACTTCAGCAACTTTGATATAGTTTGGTCTTGGCAATAACAAAAATCGTAATAAATCTATCATAATTTATTTTCAACATTTCAATTGATGCTATGATAAGTATAGGCACATTTTATGTATTCATAATTATAATAATTCTAATTAAAGCATGCTTTTTGTACCTCTTTAGAAATCATCACAACTTCAGTACGCATATTAACTGGCTTTACTGATTCATCAATACACGCTTCCCAATATTCTAGATGCTTTTTATCAACAGCATGTTGTGATTCTTCAACGTTCGTTCCACCTGTTTCTTGAATTGAATACCAATATAAGTATTCTCCATCTTCACACATTTCACGAAAAATGGTCTCAACATACATCTTTTCATCTTCAAGTGTCAAAAGGACATCTTTCATATTGGCATTTAAAAATGCTAACCACTCGGTTACTAACTCCGACTTTCCTGCTTTTACTTTAAAACGTGTGAGTTCAACATTTAACATATTATTTTTTCAACCTCTGTATATAAAATCCATCACTTCCACTTTCTTCACCATACGTTGAAAATGGTTCGCCATCGAGTATGAATTGGCTTTTGCCTTCCGTGAAGTGATTTTGATTTTCTTTTTTATTAACTGTACATGTGGAATATACGCATACTCCACCTGGACTTAAAAGGGCGTACGCTGTTTCGAGCAGTTTATTTTGAAGCGTCTCAAGTTGATCTAAATCTTCTGGTTGAATTCGATATCGAATTTCAGGTCGGCGTCGGATTACACCGAGTCCTGAACATGGTGCATCGAGTAAAACAAGATCAAATGTTCCACTGAGAAATTGGTTTTGTAACTGCTCTCCCGGTGAGAGATTGGCAGTTATATTTTCAACTCCTAAACGATTGAAATACGCTTCCATTCGGTCAACTTTATGTTCATGTAAATCATTGGCAATAATTGACACTTGATCATGATAAAAGTCAGCACAGAGAACACTTTTCCCACCAGGTGAGGCACACATATCAAGCACTTTATTTGGCTTTTGTTTCGGTAGAAAATTTCGAAGTTGCTGTGAGGCACGGTCTTGCACAACGGCTTTTTTCTCGATGACAAATGGATGTTGTTCTGGATTTCCATCGACATGTAAGCACACATCATCTTCAAGTTGATACAGGCTCATCGCTTCATCTTTATATGCATCGCGAATTCGTATTGTATTTTGTGGTCGTGTATTGTGATAACGTAAATAGGCATGCATCTGTTTTACATCTTTACTTTGATTATAAATCAACTGACAAATCCATCTTGGAAATGAGTAATATAACGAAACGAGTTCAAAATATTGATTTCGTTCTTTTTTACTCAGGCTATCTATGTCAGTTTGGTCAATCGTTGTTTTAAGATTTTCACGTTTTTGATTCAATATTTTTTTTGGTAAAGTTTGTAAAAATGCGTAGATTCGCTTCTCTTCTTTTCGCACATATGTTTTAGCAAGTTTAGTCGCTTCGGCATAAATCGCATAACTTGGAACACGATCTAAAAATTCAATTTGATAAAGTGCCATCGCACTTATTATGCGCGCTCTTGGTGTGAAGCGTTTTTCATCCCAAGCTGTCATCTCATGCTCATAGCGGAGATAATTTTGAAGTGTCCCATAGACTATTTCAGCAAGTAATCCTTGATCACTTTTATTTTCAAGTGTTGTATGCTGTAAAAGAATATTAGAATACCCTTCTTGGAATATGACATCATACAATACTTGAAATGCTACATCACGTACATTTTTATTCATTCACACGTTCTCCTACTTGGAAATATGCTTTTCCATTCCCACGATATATTTCAGCATAATCCATCTGTTTTTTTCCACTTTGTTGCAATCGCATCAATTTAATTGCGCCATCATTTGTTGCAATGACTAGTCCTTCTGCTGTATTTTCAATAATTGTTCCTGGTTCGCTTTTGGCTTGCACTGTAACTGGACGTGCTTGCCAAATTTTAATATCTTTATCTTGAAATTTAAAATAGCATCCTGGCCATGGAATGAGACCGCGAATATGGTTATATACATCTTGTGTTTGTCGATCAAATGTTATAAATTCTTCTTCGCGTTTAATATTCGGTGCATATGTTGCTAATTCATGATTTTGTGGATCGCGTTTATTTGTTTTTGAAAGCAAACTTGGCATTTCTTCAACAATCATCTCACCACCGCAAATCATCAATTTATCGTGGAGATCTCCTGTTGTATCATCTTCATCAATCACCACTTCACGCACGGCTATCATATCACCACTATCAAGTGATTTTTCCATATACATAAGCGTAATTCCCGTCTTTGTTTCACCTGTCATAATCGCTTTGTGAATTGGTGCACCACCACGTAACTTTGGTAAAAGCGAAGCATGGAGATTAATACAACCAAGTTCTGGAATTGATAAAATAGATTCTGGCACGAGTTGACCAAACGCCATCGTCAAAATCAAATCGGGTTGCAATTCACGTATTTCCTCGCTGATTGTCCCAATTCGTTCTGGTTGTAATACTGGTATATTGGCGCTCAGTGCTACTTTTTTCACCGCTGTTGGAATGATTTCTTGTTTGCGCCCAACTTTACGATCTGGTTGTGAAATAACGGCGATAAATTGATATCCTGCATCGATGAGTGATTGAAGTGCATGCGCTGCAATATCTGGGGTTCCCATGAAAATAATTCGTTTTCCTTGATTCATTTTATACCTCCTAATTAACCTGGTATGGATCGACATTTAAAACGATCTGTGTATTATATTTTTTCGTATATGCTTCAGCAATAATTTCTTTAATTTGATTCAAATGAACTTTTTTCGTGTATTTTACTGTAATGTGACCATAATTGTTCCCGTTCATTTCATTTAAAAAACCACGTGTTGGACCAAGTACATCACATTCTTTTACTTGTTTTCGAATTGCCAGTTCAATAAAACGTAAGCAACGTGCAAGTTGATCATTACTCTTACCGAAAACCGAAATGAGTAATTGTTTTTTATACGGTGGATAACCATACATTTTTCTCAAGCCGAGCTCTTCTTTATAAAATGATTGTTCCGTGCTTGTTAAATGTTCAAAAAATGGTTGGTCGCTTTGATATGTTTGGATCATTGCTAGTCCTTCTTTATGTCGACCTGCTCTGCCGATGAGTTGTTTCAGTAATTGATACTGGCGCTCACGTGCTCGAAAATGTGGAATATTTAACCCTGTATCCGCATTGATCACAGCAGCGAGCGTTACATTAGGAAAATCAAAACCTTTTGCAATCATCTGGGTACCGATGAGAATATCTGCTTCTTGATTTTGAAATGCTGTAATTACCGTTTCTGTATTCCCTTTATATTTAGCAACATCACGATCAAGTCGAAGGATGCGTGCCGCTGGTACTTTAATTGCAAGCTCCTCTTCTAATTTCTGGATTCCTTGTTGAACATCAACACGAAGTGCAGAATGACATTGTGTACACTTCCCATGATCGCGGATCTTATAATTACAGTAATGGCATTGCAATGTATCTGGATGCTTATGCAACACAAGCGGAACGCCGCATGTTGGGCACACTTCAGTTTGACCGCATGACCGGCATTGTACACTTTGACTATACCCACGCTTATTTAAAAGGAGGATTACTTGCTCTTTATTTGCACAGCACTTCTCTATTGCTTCTTTTAATGCTCGCGAAATCATACCACCCTCAAGTCGCACATCATCATTTTTCATATCAACTAATATTACATCCGCATGCTTTTGGCCGGTTGCTTGTTGATTGAGTATATGGTGTTGATATTTCCCTACCATCGCTTGTGCGTATGTTTCCACACTTGGCGTTGCACTTAAAAAGACGAGTGGTACATGGTGTAGATTGGCGCGAATCATCGCAATTTCACGTGCGTGATATACCGGTTGACTTTCCTGTTTATAGGCTGCATCATGCTCTTCATCAACAATAATGGCACCCAGATTTTGTACGGGAGCAAAAATCGCTGTTCGTGTTCCAATAATGATTTTCGCTTTTTCATTTTCAATTTGTTCCCAAGCTTGAGACCGCTCTTTTTGTGTTAATTGCGAATGTAACCAAACGGTGTGTTCACATCCAAATCGACTTTCAAAAAGTTGGCGTGATTGATGCGTCAATGCAATCTCTGGAACAAGAACAATCACTTGCTTATCTTGTGATATTAAATATTCAATATAGTGTAAATAGATTTCAGTCTTTCCACTTCCTGTTGCACCTTGAATGAGATGAATTGCATATTCATCCTCTTGCTTGAGCTGTTTTAAAATTTCTTGTTGCTCTTTTGTCAATTCAATCTGAGGCTTTTGAACAATCATATCACCTTGCGCTTTTTCTCCAAGTTCAATGTAGCCTTTGTCGATAAACTTTTTCAATATTTCCCAGCTGTACACTTTTTTTGCTTGATCTAAATCAAGTGGCAGTTCTTCTTTGAGCAGTGCTTCGTAGATGTAGTGTTGTTTTTTCGCATTTTTAGAAAGCGTTGCATCTTGGGCAATAGCTATAATGTATTGTTTTTCTTTGACTTGTAAATTCCCGGTTTGCTTTAGTTTTCCATACGGAGATAAAAAGAGGTTGATCGCATCGACATAATACGCAAATTTGGATTCTACAAGCCATGTTATAATCGCAATCATCTCTTCACTTAAACGAAAAGTTTGTTCACTTTTAGCGATGATATTTTTAAGTTCATAATCTGTTTCAATCGTATCGCTGATTTTCATTACATAACCATCCACTTGTTTGCGACCAAATGGCACACATACTCGTTCTCCGAGTTGCATCAAATGTTGTTCATCATAATACGCAAACAACTGATTGTGAAATGGCGATCGTAACTCTAGCGCAACATAACAAATTTGCATACTTCCACCTCCTTTTACATCTTCTACACAAAAACGGTAGCTTTCGCCACCGTCTATATATTTATCGTTTAATACGTAAAACTCCTGCATGTACTTCTTCAAGCGCTTTTCCAATTGAATTGCGTGATGTGTACTTCATATCTTTTAACGTTTCGGGATGCTCTTCTAATTCACGAGCACGTTGTGCTGCAATATTTACGAGAATGAATTTCGAATCAACAATATCTAAAATTTCATCGATTGATGGGTATAACATATATCTTCCTACTTTCTTTTGTTATGTTCTTGATTGATAATTGCTTTAATTTCAGCAACTGCACGATCGATATCATCGTTGATCACAACGTAATCATATTCACGTTGATATTCAAGTTCCTTCTTCGCTGTTTCAACACGACTTTGAATGACATCACTTGTTTCCGTTGCTCTTTTTTCAAGGCGATATGTTAAGTCTTCAATACTCGGGGGAGCAATAAAGATAAAGATTGCCTCTGGCATTTTTTCTTTTACTTGCATCGCACCGTCAACTTCGATTTCTAAAAAAACATCATATCCTTCTTCAAGGCGACTATTCACTTCTTGTTTCGGTGTTCCGTAGTAATTATTGACAAACTGAGCATACTCTATTAATTCATCGTTTTGAATCATTGTTTCAAACGCTTCTTTTGTTTTAAAATAGTATGAAACGCCATCTTCTTCACCCGCTCGTGGTGATCGTGTTGTCGCAGAAACAGAAAAGCGATATTGATTTGCATCATCCGTTGCAAATAGCGCTTCTCGAATCGTTCCTTTACCAACACCTGATGGTCCTGACATCACAATAAGTAATCCTCTTTCCATATGCTCACTCCTTGCAATCATTATAACAAATTTTTGACCTTTTGGGAACAGTTCTACGTTTCTTTTTTCTCGTTCACTATCTTTTTTATGTTAAATTTCGTATAATAGAATTACTCGCTATTCATATTTCAAGAGAGGATGTGCCTTATGCGTTTTGATGGACTTTTTATCGAAGCTTTACTCAATGAATTAAAACCGACACTCGACATGAGTCGAATTCAAAAAATCCAACAACCAACTCAACACGAATTTTTATTTACAATTCGAAATAACGGAAAAAATCAAAAATTATTAATTTCAATTCATCCTGAGACAAGTCGTTTTCATATTACGACACAAACATATGAAAGCAATCAAATTCCACCACGTTTTTGCCTTTTAATGAGAAAATTATTTGAAGGTGGAATCATTGAAGCAGTGACTCACCATCATATGGATCGTATCGTTGAATTCATTATTAAAAAGCGAAATGATATCGGTGATATGCAAACATTTCACATGTATGTCTTCTTTCGTGAACGTCGTAGTAATATCGTCATCACCGATCAAGATCAGTTAATTATTGACGCTACTACGCACACCGATATGACAGCAGCTTTTCCAATTATGCCACGCATCCCACTTACATTGGAACCTGCTCGTGGTATTCCTTATACAACTGCACAATCACTCGAAGAAACAATCAATGGTTTAAGTAGTTTTAGCTCTCAGTTACTTTCATCTGCTACCAATTGGAAAGATTGTCTTTCAACTTCGATTTCAACACCACACCCACAACGATTTACTTTTAAAGGAAAATCGGCCTTTTCATTTTTAAACATCAATATTGATGAGGCAGTACAATTTGACTCACTCTCATATTTACTCGATGATTTTTATTTTAAAAAAGATCTCGATTCTCGCCTTTCACAAGTCACGCAGAATATCACCAAAAAAGTCAGTGACCAGCTAAAGAAACAGCAGAAAAAACTTTCAAAACTCTCACAATCACTTCATGAATCAGAAAATAATGATCAATTGAAACACTACGGTGACTTAATTTTCACTTCACTATACAATAATACATACCAGCCTGGTGACACATCTATCACACTCGATGATTATCTTTCACAAACGCCAATTCAAATTCCACTTGATACACGCCTTTCACTCATCGATAATGCTAATCGTTATTATAAAAAGCATCAAAAACTACGCAAAGCAAAAATCCATTTACTGGAACAAATTGAATATACAGAAGTTGAAATTGATTATTTTTCACAGTTGCTCTTTCAATTAGAAAATGTTTCGAGCATCCTTGATGCTGAAGAAATCAAAGCAGAATTAATTACGAAAAATATCATTCGAGATACAAACAATCGGAAAGTTTCTTCAAAAAAGAAAAAATCAATTGAAAACTTTCATACAATTCAACTCGATGATGCAACAATTTTCATCGGTAAAACAAATATCCAAAATGCACACATCACTTTTCAGGTCGCATCAAGCCAAGATCTCTGGTTTCATGTACGAAATGTCCCAGGATCACATGTTATTTTAAAAGGTGAACATTCAGATACAAATATTGAACTCGCTGCTCTTTTTGCCGCTCATTTTTCAAAATTATCTGGCTCAGCGAAAATACCAATTGATTACACTTCACGAAAATATGTCAAAAAAATTACTGGTGGACCTGCTGGATTTGTACATTATGATAACTTTAAAACAATTACAATTGATGACGATGCAGATAAAATCACGTCATATTTGAAAGGAGAATAATATGCAACACGAGCCATTCATCATTCAACCAAATGAACTTTTACAAATTGAATCATGGAAAAAACACAATGTTCAAGCATTTTTCACAACACGGAAAAATGGTAAATCGCAAGAACCTTACAATGCTAACAATCTCGCTTTTCATGTTGAAGACGATGCAAATGCAGTCATTGAAAATCGAAAATCACTAGCTTCACAGCTAAAAATTCCACTTGAGCAGTTTGTCTTTGGTGCACAAAACCATGGTACCCGCATAGCTGAAGTAACCGAAACTCACCTTGGCTCTGGTATCTATGATTTTGAATCAGGAATTGAACAAACTGACGGTCTCTACACATCGCTTGATAATGTTGTTCTCGCAACATTCTATGCAGATTGTACACCCTTATATTTTACATCTCCTAAACATCATCTCATCGGTATTGCTCATTCTGGATGGCAAGGAACAGTAAAAGGAATGATGCACACATTTCTTACACACTGGATTGATGATTTACATATTCAACCAGCAGATATTTTCATCACGATTGGACCTGCTATTTCAAAAGCAGCATATGCCGTTGATGATACTGTCGCATCTGCTGTGAGAGACTTCCCTCACTTTGATGCAACACCTACACTTACAAAAATCTCTGATACGCATTTTAAATTCGATGGACAATTACTCAACGTATTGATGGCAAAACATTTAGAGATTCCTGAACAAAATATCCTCACTACATCATATTGTACATATTGTGATAGTGATCTCTTCTTCTCATTTAGACGAGAGCAAAAGACTGGTCGAATGCTTGCAACAATATCACAAACATCAAATAAATAAAATAAAAGCTTGTTGAAATCAACAAGCTTTTATTATTTTAATAACTATTTTTTGCTTCTGTTCCTTCAACGATACTTACACCATTTGAAGTTCCAATTCGCGTTGCACCAGCTGCAATCATCACTTTGGCATCTTCAAGGCTTCGTACACCCCCAGAGGCTTTTACTTCAACATTTGCGCCTACTGTATCTTTCATTAATTTCACATCAGCTTCTGTTGCTCCACCAGTTGAAAAACCAGTTGATGTTTTAACAAAATGTGCTCCTGCATTTTTTGCAAGTTGACATACAAGTATTTTTTCTTCATCTGTTAAAAGGCACGTTTCGATGATAACTTTAACTGTTTTTCCGTTTGCAGCTTCTACCACCTCACGAATATCATTCTCAACATACTCATTTTTCCCAGATTTTAATGCTCCGATATTGATAACCATATCAATTTCATCAGCACCATCAATAATAGCTTGCTTTGTTTCCTCTGATTTTGCTTTTGTTGTTGTCGCACCAAGTGGGAATCCAACAACAGTACAAACCATAACATCACTTCCTAAAAGTGCTTGTTGTGCATATTCAACCCATGTTGGATTTACACAGACAGAAGCAAAATTATATGCTTTAGCTTCCGTACATAACTTTTCAACTTCCGTTTGGAGCGCATCCGCTCTCAATAATGTATGATCGATCATTTTATTCATTTGCATCATGACATCCTCCTATTTATTACATTTGTTCAGATTTTGTATCACGTGCTAAAAGAACGCGACTAAAATCGTCAGCTGTATATTTACCTTGAATAACATAGTATATAAATTCAGTAATCGGCATTTCAACACCGAGTTCTTGGCTCAATTCGTATGTTGCAGTTGCTGTTTTCAATCCTTCAATTGTCTTTTGACTCGCTAGCAATTCATCAATTGATACACCTCGTGCAAGTTCAAGACCAGCCTGAAAGTTGCGTGAATGTTGTGATGTTGCTGTTACAATTAAATCTCCAACTCCTGTCAAACCCACAAATGTCAGCGGGTCGGCTCCGAGTTTAACACCAAAGCGTACAATTTCTGCTATCCCTCGTGTTAACAATGCAGCTTTTGTATTATCTCCATGTCCTTTACCATATAAATAACCTGCTGCAACAGCAATAACATTTTTCAATGCTCCACCAATCTCTGCACCGATCAAATCATTTGATGTATACACGCGAAAATATGAATCATTGCTAAACATGTTTTGAACACACTCAGCTGCTTCTTGATTTGGAGAAGCAGCAACAATTGTTGTCAATTCTCGTAATACCACTTCTTCTGCGTGTGAAGGACCAGTAAGCGATACAAAAGCATGGCAAAGTTCATCTGGAACCACTTCTTTTACTATTTCAGAAATACGTAAATGTGTTCCTTGTTCAAGTCCCTTTGCTGCATTAATAATTGTTACTGGATGAGTAAGTAGTGGAACGATTTGTGATAGAACCGAACGAATTGCATTGGTTGGTACTGTTAATAATAAATGTGT
>JBOFHN010000042.1:0-10745 GCA_051649665.1 Culicoidibacterales bacterium | reverse complement strand
GCAAGTTCTTCAATATCACGTTCAACTTGATCAGTTACAACAACTGATTTCGGGAAAAGTTCTCCACCTTGAACAACACGGTGACCGACTCCTGAAATTTCAGTTAAATCTTCAATGATATTGTGTGTTTTAAATGCTTCAAGCATCATCTCAACAGCTCTTGCATGATTCTTTAATTCACATATTTGTTCATTTTTTTCTTCACCGAATTTTATTGAAAAAATTCCATCTGTTCCAATTCCAATTCGCTCCGCAAGACCTGATGCAAGCACCGTCTCACTCGGCATTTCGAATAATTGAAACTTCAAAGAAGAACTTCCAGCATTTATCGCAAGTATTTTCATTGTTAATCTACCTCTACATTCATGATTATATTGTATACTTTTACTTATATTTTATCATATCGTTTCATCTGTCGCAAATAGACTGTTAAAAAAATGAATCGAATTCATCAGTTTCATTGCTCGCATTATAATCTACAGTGATTGTTTTAATATTTTCAAGACTTTTTTGCATCAAACTTTCCCAATCAAACTTTGCTTCTTCCTCTTCTGCAATGTAATACTTGGGTTTTGTTACTGGTCGTTTTGGTACAAAGATAGTACAGCAATCTTCAAAAGGTAAGATTGATGTTTGATAAAAATCGAGTGATTTTGATATTTCAATCACTTCTTCTTTGTCGTATGTCACAAGTGGTGCGATTACTGGTTGTTTAATCACACGATGAATCGTTTCCATACTTTGTGGTGTTTGCGATGCAACTTGACCTAAACATTCGCCATTGATTAACAACGTTGCCTTTTGTCGCATAATCATTCTTTCTGTAATTCGGTACATCATTCGGCGCATGATTGTCATCTCATATGAATCCATTACCGCTTTATGCAATGCAATTTGCATATCTGTAAATGGTACAATGTGTACTTTCAATTTTTGATTCGGTGTATATTTTGCCAATTTTTTCGCAAGAGTCAATACTTTCTCACGTGCTTGTGTTGTAGTATACGGAGGTGATTCAAAATGAATCGCTTCGATTGAAATACCACGTTTCATCGCAAGATATCCTGCAACTGGACTATCAATCCCACCCGATAGCATTAGTATTCCTTTTCCTACAGAACCAGTTGGATATCCTTTTGCACCATCAATCTTTTTAAACATCAAATAAGTGAAATCAGGTCGTATTTCAATCATCAATGTTTCATCTGGATTTGATAAATCTACTGTCATATTTTTCGCTTGCTGCAAAATCGCTTTTGAGACATGACGACTCACGTCCATGCTCATCATTGGGAATTGTTTATCACTTCTTTTTGTTTCAAGACGAATGCTACAGTTATCAATATCTTTAAACAACGTTTGTGCCGTCTGTGTAATGACATCAATATCTGATTTCACCTTCGTTGCTAAACTAAATGAATATATTCCAAAAATATGTCGAAGTGTTTCACTTACTTCGTCAAAGTGTGTTTCAATATTTTCAATATAAATACGATCACGTGTTCGTGTAATTTCGACATCAAATTTTTGTAGGTGATGTTTAATCGTTGCAAGAAGGCGCCCTTGAAATAATTTCTTATTGTCACCTTTTGTCATCAGTTCGCCATAGCGAATTAAAATAATCCGTTCCATAATACTCCTTATACACTATATTTTTTTAATGCTTCATCAATTTTCGAAACAATTACAGTGATTTCTTCCTCTGTTGTTTTTGGACTTAATCCAATTCGGATAACACTCGATGCGGCTTCTTGTGAAAGTGAAATAGCTGTTAAAATTGCACTTTGCTTATTTGCACCTTCACTACACGAGGATTGTGTTCCAATATAAATATCGTTGTCACTTAAGTATTGTTGTAGTGGCAATGCTTTAATACCTAGATGATAACATGAAAAAATAAATGGTGATTGTGCTCCATCGAGTACTCGCGTTACAAATCCACGTTCTCCAAGTTCTTGTTCAAGCTTCGCGTATAATTTCGATACATATTCAAAATTAGTATCACAAGCTTTTACAGACAACTCGATTGCCTTTGTTAATCCCGCAATTAGTTGTGTGGGAATCGTTCCTGCTCTACGTCCTTCTTGATGTTTTCCACCAATTCGATCACTTGTATAAACTAAATCTTTCTTCACCGCAAGGAGTCCAATTCCTTTAGGTCCATACAATTTATGCCCACTTGCTGAAAAGGCATCGAATACTGTGAAATCAAGTTCAATCTTTCCAAGAACCTGTACACAATCAGAAAAAAACAACGCATTCGGAGCATGACCATCTATTAATTGACGGATTTCCTTATATGGTTGAATCACACCGATTTCATTATTCACAGTCATTGCAACAACCATATTCACATCACTATTCAACATTGATTTCAACGTTTCAAGTTCAACAATTCCACGATTGTTTACAGGGACATACTGAATGTTCATTCCTTCTTCTTTCAGTTTTTTCATCGTTTCTAAAACTGATGCATGTTCAATTGGCAATACTAAAACCGTATTTCCTTTTTGTTTTCTCTTTTTCAAAAGTCCCTGAATACCCATGTTATTGGCTTCTGTTGCTCCTGATGTGAATGTGAAATTAAACTCACTTGACAACATCTGTGATATTTCTAACTCTAATCGATGATAAAAACGACTTGCTTTTGAAGCAAATGCGTGTCTTGATTCAGTATTCGCAAAAAACATATTTTCAACTTCATTCTGAAATTTTTGTACTGTTGGATCAATTGGTGTTGATGCTGGATAATCGAAATAAAACATACTATTTCTCCTCTATTTATATATAAGAATAAAAACAAAGAGGCAGAACACTCTACCTCATTTCATTATTGTTCTTCACTATTTTCAAATTCTTGTTCATGTTCTACATCATTTGTAGTTGAAACAATGATTTTTTCTTCATAGTAATTGACAAGTTTATTGTACATTTTTAAATCTTTTTGAGCGATAACACTCAATGTCACTTCTAAACTTTTACCGTAGTATCCATTTAAGAAATTAAATTCTGCTTTTGTCAACTCAGAATCAATTGTCTGCGATGTACTGCGATAACGATTTGCAAATACCATTGCTTTTTGCGAAAGATTAAATGTTTTCACCATTTTAGAGGCATCTTCATAAAACTTCACAACTTCTGCTTCACATTTTTCAAGTGTATCATTCAAACGTTCTACATTAATTGGTAAATTTTCGAGTTCTCCTTCTAAATCACGGAGTAACTGTTGTGAGAAATCACGATTTGCTTCAAAGTCTTTTGGCACTTCTGGCATATGTGCACGTTCTACTTTTCTCACTGTATGTCGATACAATTGATTTAAATGATTCAATTCAAGCTTTGCTTCGTTTTCATCTTTTCGTAAACGTTCTATCACTAAATCAAAATCAGTTAAATATTGATTAAGTGCATGTAAGTCACGGACGAAATTTTCAATTGCTTTTTTCTGTGTTCCAAATGGAACTGTACTTTGTTTATATTGTTTTTCAATATCGACAAACTTGTTTTCAACATCAACTAAGCGTTCTTCAAGGCGGTCAACATTTTTTCCTTCAAAGGCATTTTCATCATAAAATTTTTGAAGATCTTCCCAATCAGAAACAATTGCTTTTGTTTTTACTTGAGCATCACCGACTAATTTTTTCAATTCTGGTACATACTTTAAAACACTATTGCGATTTACTTCTTCTATTTTAAGATACGATATAACTTCATTAATTTCTGTACTCACTTCTGTTGCTAAAACATCGAGTTGTTTCAAATTCATCTGTTTCAATAATTCAAGTAATTCATCATATTGTGATCTAAACTCTGTAATCTTTTCCGGCATGTCATACGCATCAAAAATGAAATCACTTTTCATTACGCGATATTTACGGTCAACTTCATCAATTGGCTGTACAATTGTCTCATTGAGTATTTTCACAAATTTCGGATATGTTGAATACATCTTTTCCAAATCATTAACGGCTGTCGTAAAAGACTTTTGAACACCTTTAGCAAGTTCATACTCACTTTCTTCAAGATGATGTAAAATTTGTTCGTGGTATTGTTCGATTTCATCTTGCTTACGTGTTGTTTCTTTTTTCAATTCAGCTGGTAAAATCAGTTCATCAATCGATTTTGCAATTTCAGCATATTCCATATCTATTTGAACTTGACGCGTTCTTACTTTTGAATCATCTTCAACGTACGATTTCAACTCGGCCTCAATCATTTCAACTTCATTTAACGCCATTTGTAAATTCGATGTAATTTCAGGTTCAAGCTCGCGTGCCATTTTATATTTGTTTTCATGAATATAATCTTCAAATACCGTAATCTTATTTGTAATATCAACTGTAACTTGCTCTGTCACCTCTTCAAATCGATTAAGCCATTCAGTGTATTTCCCTGTTAAGACACGACCTTTTTCAGAAAGGCGGAGCTTCGCTAATTCGCTTTCCAATGACGATGTGCGTAACTCATCACGCTTCGTTTCAAAATCGTTAATTTTAGCGTCCATCTCTTGTCTTCTCTTTTTCAACGCATTCATTATCACACCAAATAAAATGAGTGCAATAACAACACCCACTACGATGGCAATAATTATAAGTGTACGTTGATCTATATTTCCAAAATTCATTCTTCGTCCTCCACTGAATATAGGTATATCATCTCCATTCTATTATAATGGAAGATTGATAATTATTCAATAGTTTATTCATCAAATTTACACCTTGACTTTTATCATCGAAACGCGGTACAATGTTAGTTGCATATGCAGTGCTGTCATTCATTAATATACAATTGCGTTTACAAGACTTTTTATAAGTCTCAAGTAGTACAAACCTTTCCCACTGCGAGGTTTCGAAACCCTGTAAACACGTGCATATTTAATGAATAACACGATGTTTTGCGAAACAAAATATTGGAGGTAGCTTAATGGCTCGTTATACAGGACCATCTTGGCGACAATCACGTCGCGTAGGAATCTCTCTTACAGAGACTGGAAAAGAATTAAAGAAACGTCCATTTGCCCCTGGGCAACACGGACAACGTCGTACTAAGAAATCAGAGTACGGTTTACAATTAACTGAAAAACAAAAAGTACGTTTTATGTACGGAATGAATGAAAAACAATTCCGCAAACTTTTTGATCGTTCAGGAAAACTCGATGGAAAACACGGTGAAAACTTCTTGTTATTCCTTGAGTCACGTCTTGACAACATCGTTTACCGTATGGGACTTTCTCGTACACGACGTGGTGCTCGTCAACTCGTAAACCACGGACACATCCTCGTTGATGGTAAAAAAGTTGATATTCCTTCTTACGCTGTAAAACCAGGTCAAACAATCAGTGTAAAAGAAGCATCAAAATCAATGCCAGCAATTAAAGATGCACTTGAAGCAACTATTTCACGTCTTGAATTCGTTTCATTCGATGAAAATGCACTTTCAGGAACTTACGTTCGTTACCCTGAACGTTCTGAACTTAACCAAGAAATTAACGAAGCACTCATTGTCGAGTTCTACAACCGTTAATAAAAAGCACCCAATCGGGTGCTTTTTTCATTTGTATTTATAAAATAAAAAAAGACCTGGTGGTCTTTTTTTTATTCAGCAAGTTTTTGCTCACGAAGTACTGTTAAAATACCTTCAACAGCTTGTTCAGCATCATCACCTTCAGCAATAATTCGTACTTCTGCTCCACTTGGAACCGCAAGTGACATTACACCCATGATTGATTTCAAGTTTACTTCATTTGCATTATATCCAAGTTTTACATCCGATGCATAACGTGATGCTGCATTTACAAGAACTGTAGCAGGACGTGCATGAATTCCTGATGGATCGATAATTTTCACTGTAATTTCTTTCATATTAAACGTCTCCTATCTTATTTTTTATTTGCTTATTCATTGTACCTCATTCTGGAAACGAATTCAATATTTTTGCATGATTTTACTATTTGTTTTAGATTTTTTATTGTTTTTTTGTTATAATATAAAAAGACTATTAAAGGAGTTAAACAATGAAATCAAATAAACAAAAATTCTTCATTGATTGGTGGCTTATCGCTATTTTAATTGGACTTATCACCATAAGCTTTCTCGCTATCTTCGGATCACGTGCGATGTACTTCAATAATGGACGTGGATTATATTGGGAAAAAAACGAAATTAAACAACTCACTTGGATTGGGGTAAGCGTTGGGATTTGTTTTATCATCGTTTATCTCGGCAATCAATTTTTCCGCAAATATTCACGCCTTCTTTATTTGGTGAGCGTTTTTCTTCTTTTCTATATTTTAATCGGGAAATATATACCAGGGGTAAAATCGACAATCCCCCTCATCAACGGTGCTACACGCTGGATCGTTCTTCCTGGATTTCAAATCCAACCCTCAGAGTTCGTTAAAATTTTCCTTGTTTTCTCCGTTTCTAAAATAGCGGCTGATTTCATCGAAAAGACCTTTGAACCCAATCCAAAAGCTTATCAAAATTTAATGCTCAAAATATTTGCTGTTTCAGCAATCCCAATTCTACTCATCTTTTTACAACCCGATACCGGAATTCCAACTGTTATGGTCATCAGTATTTTTACCATTCTCTTTACAACCGGAGTTCCTTGGCGTTATATTTTCATAATTCTTTTATCTGTTTTAATGTTTTTTGCAGTTATTTACGCACTGTATCACATTCCTTTTACTCGCGGTATAATCGATTCCAACAAAACACTTTCATATCGTTTCATTCGACTTGAGAGTTTCATTTCTGGAAATGATGTTACTTCATCTGCTAATACAGGATTTCAAACTGCTTCTTCACTTACAAATATCGGATCCGCTGGTCTCTTCGGACACGGATTTCAAAATACTATCTACTACACACCAGAATCTCAAACTGATTTCATCTTTACAATCATCGCTTCAAACTTCGGTTTTATTGGCGCTCTTATAACAATGACTCTTTCACTTTTACTCGATGTTCGTATTTATCAAATTATCCGCAAAAGTAACAACCCATTCAATGTTTACGTTGGTTCAGGATTCATCATGATTCTCATCTTCCAACAATTTTTCAACATTGGTATGGCTCTTGGATTATTACCTGTAAAAGGTATGACACTCCCATTTATCAGTTATGGTGGAACATCAATTTTATCGTATGCTATTGTTGTTGGATTTATGCTCAATGCCGCATCAGAAAATATCAGTACATCAGCTAAAATTCATGTAGGTGAATATTCAATACAAAACGAACTACTCGATGCCATTCCAACATATAACAATCAAGTTCCCGAAGATATTTTACTTCATGCACCAAAACTCGAACCAGAGGAAGAAATGAGACCAATGCCGAGAATATATTAATACAAAAATACACACCCCCTACAGAGGAGGTGTATTTTTTTCTAATTCAATTAAAAATTGTTTTCTCCAAACGCCACCACCATATCCAGCAAGTTTCCCATCACTAGCAATAACACGGTGACAGGGGATGACAATTGAAATATTATTCTTCCCATTAGCATTTGCTACTGCTCGAATTGCATGCATATTTCCATACTGAGCAGCCTCTTCCTTATAAGAACAAATTTCTCCATACGGAATTTCAGATAGCACCGCCCAAACTTCTTTTTGAAAGTCCGTACCAATCAAATCAAGAGGTACTGAAAAGACTTTGAGTTTACGTTTGAAATATAAATTCAATTCCTTTTTCAGCAATTCCAGACGATCACTCGTCTTAAAAATAAAACCACCTATTTGTTCATAATAACGTGATAGTGACGATGGCAATGACTTTCGATCACAAAAATCAAGCAAACAAATTCCATTCGATGTATCTATCGCACACATCAAACCAATTGGAGTGTTAATGTACTGATATCGATTTTCACCCGATTGCTGTAACAACAACTTAACTCGTCGAAAACGAATATACTTACCGATCGAACTTCCACTGACTTTACTAAACTCAACCTTCAATGCATTTAATTCAGCTTCATTCTCAATTGGATGAGAGTGGTAACTTTTAGGAATATCGTGAATTTCAAATAACCACTGACAGTATTGCTCCAGTCTTGGAGAAACATCATTTGCTGACAATACAGTCTGCTCAATTCGTTCTATTTCCGCTTGTAACATTCCAAACACACTCTCTTCTTGTTTTCTTTTATTATAACATAGTAAATCTATCACTTCGAAATCATTTATTTCATGTGATAATATCCTCAAAATGAATAATATTATCACATGCTGATTCAATGAGTTCAACATCATGGGTAATAACAATAATCACTCTATTTTCATTTTTAAGCGTTTGTAACAACTGTGCAAAATGGATCATCTGGATGTAGTCAAGACCACTCGTTGGTTCATCAAAGATGAAAACTTTTTTATCAGATAGCAATGCATTTGCGATAATAACACGTTGCTGTTCTCCACCTGACAAGCACATCGGATGCTGTTCTAACAATTTTTCTAAACCGAGTTGTTTAATAATCATCTCTTTATTTTCTTTATTTTCTGCTCCGAGTTGTATTTCTTTTTCCACCGATTCAGAAAACAACTGTAAGCGAACATCTTGCATCACAAACGCAGTATGTTTTATCCTATCTTTTTGTTCTACTATTTCACCATTATAATCCACTGTTCCTTCTGCTTTCTTCAACCCTGCGATGATATGAGCTAAACTTGATTTTCCAATACCATTTTTACCAACAAGAGCTGTGATTGTATTTGGAGGAAATGTCACATGGGGTATTGTTCCGAGCTGATTTTTCCCGTGACGAATCACAACATTGTTCAAACAAAGACCCTGTTTGCTCTCCGTTAGATTGTGTCGTTCAAGTTTTTTTAAATGAATTGAGCGCAATCCCAATTGTGCTCTATCAATATTAGAAAGTTCTAACCACTGCTCACGATTCCATTGAGTATGAATACGTCCTTGATCCACATATACATATTTATCTGCAACGTCTTTTAAAAAATCAAGTCGGTGTTCGGCTATAATAACTGTAATTCCTTTTTGTTTGAGTTGCGAAATGTAAAGAGCGATTTGCTCCATTCCCATTGCATCGAGATTCGCAGTTGGTTCATCAAATACGATTATCTTTGGATTTTGCATCATTGCTGTTGCAACCGCAATGCGTTGTTGCTCTCCACCCGAAGCTGATTGTAAATCACGATTGAGTAAATAATCAATTTGAAAGAAATTAACCGTATTTTCCAATTGGCGTTGAATATCACTTAAACTCATACCTTGATTTTCACAAGGGAAAACAAGTTCATGTTCAACTATTTTATGAAAAAATTGTGTTGCTGGATTTTGAAAGACTGAACCTACTTCTTTAGCGATAATTTCGATGCTATCAATACCTGGGGTATATCCTGAAATATCACACAGACCTTCGAGTCTCCCCTCATAATATTCGGGAATTAAACCATTAATCAAACGAGTAATACTTGTTTTACCACTTCCACTCTTTCCACAAAGAACAACACACTCACCTTGATTAATCACAATATCATCTAATATAAGTGAGGCTTGTGTATGATTTGAATATGTAAATTTTAAATTTTTAAATTGAATCATCGTATTCCTCCATTTATGGCAATACATAGAAGTGTAATAACGGCTAGCACTAAACCATCCTGCCATGTCATTGCATACGCTTTATACGATGTCTTTTTCACTGAACTCGTCACCGATTTTGTCAAAACAGCTACAGTTAAATCTTGTGCAGTTCTAGTTGCACACATCAATAAAGGTACGAGCATATATTCAAAGAATCGAACTGGTTTTAATACAATATCTTTTCCACTCACGAAAACCCCTCTCATTTGTAGTGATTGATGAATTGTCTGATAGCTTTGACGAATCGTTGGCAAAAATCGCATCATCACTGCGATAGTCAGCAATAATTTTTCAGGGAAATGCCATTTTCTTAAACCTTGAATAGCTGCGTGAACAGATGTTGTTGAAATAATATACGACCCTACCATAAAACAAGGTAACATTAAACGTCCACCAATTGAAAGCATCGATAAAAATGAGAGCATTTTTCCTGTTGCTTCATTCATAATGAAATGATCAAGTACATACATTAAAACGAAGATTGTAAAATAAATTACCGCTTGCTTCCATTTTCGAGCAGTAATAAATAACCCAACAAGTGCAATTACGATAATCCACTCATAAATCGACATTACGCGTATCAGCAATAAATAATTCGTGAATAAGAGTAGCACAATTTTTGTTCGAATATCTATATACAAATTAACTCACCATTCCCGCTTTAACAAAATGCTTCTTCACAATATATTGACCAAACACTCCACCAATAAACGCACACACCCCTACTGCAAAAAGTAAAATGAAGACATTACCGACTGTAAAATCGATCATTACGTTATGAATGTATGTCCAATCTTTTCCTTTATCCAGTAAACGTTGTATATATGATTCTCGCATAAACCACATTAAAATAATTGGTCCTAAATTTCCAAAAGAAAATAATATATATGACAATAAATTAAAGCCTTTTGATTCGTACTTACCAATTTTCGCAACATAATCAGCGACAACACTGCAAACAATACTTGGAATAAATGATAAAATATAATGTCCTGAAAGAAAGAAAAAGCACGACATCAGTAAACCAACAAGTGTAATTGCTCCTTGCTTTTTCACTTTTGCAATCAAAAGCATGTAAACTGTCCCCGCAATCAATCCTGTAAAGACTGGTGCAAGCATCATATT